>VBNY01000240.1 GCA_005877705.1 Gammaproteobacteria bacterium | reverse complement strand
GCTCGCGGAGCGCCTCACGGTACCCAAGCAGGCGTTCGGCCGCGTCGAAGTTGTGTTCGGGCCCGGTGACAAATGCGATCCGGCGATGGCCGACGCCGGCCAGGTGTCCGACCATCGAACGCGCGCTGCTGCGGTTGTCGACCACAATCGCGGAATGAGTGCGGCGGCTGACCCGTGTATTCATCAAGACCGTCGGCGTGTCGGGGTCGAGATTGGCCGCGAGAAACGCCGCATCCGCGTGCGGCGACATGATCAGCAGTCCGTCGACGCGCCCGCGCAGCGCGCGGATGGCGAGGGCCGCTTCGGCGGCCGAGTCGTGCGTCCCCGTCAGCAGCAGATGCAAGTGACGGCTGCGGGCGGCCTGATCGATGCCGCGGATGATTTCGGAGAAGAACTCTCCATGCAGATCGGGCAGCAGCACGCCGATCGTGTGCGTACGCCCGGTGATGAGGCTGCGAGCCGCACTGTCGGGCACATAGCGAAGTCGCGCGGCAACTCCGAGGATGCGGGCACGGGTGACATCGGTGACGTTGCCGAGACCATTGATCACGCGAGACACGGTCGCGATGGACACCTCCGCCTCCCGCGCCACATCTTTGATGGTCGTCACCACCGCCCCCTAGTGTTATCGAAGCGTTTACATGGGCGACGTAAACGTTTGCCTAATTTGCCTCGAAGGGTACTCCCGTGTGCGGTATTGTTGTCAAGCTGAATCGCCCGAGGCTGAGCTCGTCACCCTCGCCGCGGCGAAGCTCAAGCACCTGTTCGGCGCCAAGGCCAGAACTCCGGCGACCGAACACCCGCGAGCTATCAATCGCGACGCGGGTAGCCGGCACACGTCACGAACCGACTGCCTCGAAGGCAACGTTGACGTTACCGCGCGTGGCGTGCGAATAGGGGCAGATTTTCTCGTGCGCCTCTTTGGCGAGTGCGGCGAGCTCGCTTTGGGGAAGGCTCCGGTCCTCAACATGTAGTCTCACGGCGAGTCCAAACCCGCCACCGTCGCGCGGACCAATCGATACGGCGCAGGTGACTCTTGCCCTGGAGGCGTCCTTTTTATGCTGCTTGGCGACGAAATCGAGCGCGCCACCGAAGCATGCCGCGTAACCCGCCGCGAACAGGTGTTCAGGCGTGGTGGTTCCTGCCTTGCCGGGACCGCCCATTTCCTTCGGCACCGACAGATCGGCCTTGACGGACCCGTCGGAGGCTTCCGTACGTCCGTTGCGACCTCCGGTGGCGGTTGCGGTGGCGGTAAACAGCGCCTTGATCTTATCCATGGTGAACTCTCCTGCGTAGTGACCTCTGCGGTCGAGCGAGTCTAATGCGTCAGTCTATCAGCGCCCGCGCCTGCGCCGCCTGTGCGGCCCGCAGGGGCAGATAGATTGCTTGGTCCAGAACGGCCTGCTGCCCCTCCCTGCTCAGAATGAAGTGCAGGAACGCGGCGAGCGCCGGCTCCAGCGGCCGTCCGGGCGCCCGGTTGACGTTGAAATAGATGAGGCGGCTCAGCGGGTAGGTTGCGAGCGCGACATTTCCGTAGCTTGGCGCGTAGAAAGGACCGCTCTCGCTCTGCGCCACCGCGAGTGACTTCACGCCCGCATCGACGAATGCCAGCCCGGTGTAGCCCAGTCCGTACCGGTCGCGCGCCACGCGTCCCGCGATCGGAAATACCAGCCGCTCGAAGTTCAGATCCGCGCGCCACTCGCCGCGCTTGCCCGAGGTGCTCAGCACTCTCTGGCGGACGAACTCCTCGAATCCGTTCCAGGGCTTCAAGGCATACACGTGAATCGGCTTGTCCGCCCATTCACCGCTCAGGCCGAGTTGGCCCCAGACCGTGACGGGTGCTCCACCGCGATGATGGGTGCTGGACAGAATCGCGTCCAACTGCTGGAACGTGACGCGTTCGAGGGGATTGTCCTTGTGAACGAAAAAGCCCACGCTGTCGAGGAAGCCGAAGTGCCGATACGAGCCGCCGGACACCGGCACGCTCAAGGGTGCGTAGCCGAATTTCCGCGTGAACTCCTCGATGTCATCGGGCCTGAGCTCGCGCGAGACGAACACGAAGTCCAGATTCTGCTTGATGAGCTCTTTCGCCCCCAGGCTGCCGGCAAACGGCGGCGACACACTGATCTGGACCTGCGGGCAGTACTTGTTGAAACGCTGAATCCACAGCGTCACCAGCCCGGGCAGTACGTCGGAGCTGCCTCCTTTGAACGCGCCGTGCAGCGCGCCGTTGTTGCACGCACGCACAACCGGCAGCGCCGGATCGAGCGTCGGCTGCAGAATCTCCGGCGTCGGCAGTGACCGACCGTGCTCTCTTGCCGCTGCCTCTTGCGCCGGTGTCTGGGGTTGATTGGCTGGAACGGCGGGCTCCAGCCACTCGACCATGGCCGTTGGCTGCGGCTCGGCGTCCGCACGCTCCGCTTGGCCGAGCAGGATCGCCGGTGCCAGCGCCATGAGCCCGACCCCACATGCGCGTTTCATGTCCCGAGTCGCGCGCGGCCTCATGCAAGCTCCGTACTGTGTCAGATGGCTCTAGTCGAGCTTGCGGAGCTCTTCGCGCACGACCTCCGCCGTCAGTGGAATGTAGACGCCCTCGTCCGCGACGACCTGCTGGCCCTCGCGGCTCAACACGAGCTCGAGGAATTCCTTCAGCTTCGGTTCGAGCGGCTTGCCGGGCGGACGATTGACGAAGATATATACGTAACGGCTCAGCGGATACTTGTGGGAGGCAACCGCTTCGAGCGTCGGCGCGACGAACGGCTGATGATCGGTTTCGGCAAGCGGAACGACTCTCACGTCCGCTGTGACGTTCGCCAGCAACGCGTAGGTCAGCCCACCTGGATGTTGGGCCATGTCGTGCGCGGCGACCGTGAAGGCATGGGTGAATCCCTGACCTTTGACCGCTTCGATGCCGTCCTTCCACTCGCCCCCGAGCAGGACCCGGTTCCTGAAGAACCACTCGATGCCGTTCGGCGGCTTCAGTCCGTACAGGTGGATCGGACGCTGCGCCCATGGTCCCTTCAGGCCGAGATCCCCCCACCTCTGGATGTCGGTGTGGCCGCGGTTGCGCGTCTTGGAGTAGATGGCGTCGAGCTGCGCAAACGTGAGGCCCTCGATGGGATTGTCCTTATTGACGAGAATGACGGTAGCGGCGGTCTTCCCCAGCGAGCTCACACTGCCTGTTGCGACACGTATGGCAAGGGGCGCGTAGCCGTACTTGTCCATGAAGGCGCGCTCCTCGTCCGGAAGCAGCTCGCGGCCGACGGGGGCGGCGTGCGCGCGCCCGGCAACCAGCGCCGGGGCCCCAGCGCCGGAGGCGCGCGCTTCCATTGTTACGCTCAGCAGCGGATACGCCTGGCGGAAGAGTTTGACCCAGCCGAGCGTGATCTCGTCCATGACGTCTGCGCCCACGAGGTTGAATTCCTCCTCGGGTGCGATCTGCAGCGGGCCCGGATGCCAGCTGGGCATCGCAGGATCGACCGGCAAATGATGTTGGGGAGGAGCGTATTTGAGCGCCGCGGCAGGCGCGGCAAGCAGCACGACAGCCACCGCAAGCGCGAGTCTGAGGCCAGTCCTCGTCGGCATTGGATTCGCCCTCTTGCCCCGCAACCATCGCCACCGGTCGGGCTGCCCGGCAACCTATACCGGAATTCTGACTTGAGCCTGAATCGAAGCTGAATTCGCGTTCAGGTGCGCCGTTTTCAGATTAATTTCAGGTTGCAGCGGTAACGTACAGTCAGTTCCAAGAGGGGTACCGGCATCATGAAGACAGCAAAACGACTCGCGCTCATGGCACTCTGCGGCCTCGCCAGCACGCTGGCTTTTGCGCAGGGAGCCAACTCGCCCGCTGCGGCCGAGAGACCCAAGAACTGGACCCCGCCGCCTTACAGGATCTACGCGCAGACCCTCTCCGATCAGATCGTGGCACAGCATCCGGAGCTGCTCAGCGTCACGTTCCACGGCGTACCGCCCGGGATGTCCAAGGTCTATACGATGTTTGCAGGCTCGTACCCTGATCGCATCGGCAACCCGGATGATCCGGACGATGTCATGGTGAGCGAGTTGGGCGGCGAGAACGTGGGTCTGCTGGTCCTCGCGTACAAGAACCCGGCCGGTGGCGGCAAGACGGACCAGGATTTCTTCCTGGCAGCGAGCGCCTTGCGCGATGATCTGCAGAAGCAGATCCCCAACTACGCCGCGCTGTTTGCGGCGGCAAAATGAGCAGCGCCTGCGCAGCTGCAGTGCGCAGTCGGCCTGCCTGAACCCATTGCAGGGGATATTTTCAGGCTCGAGGGGGTCGCATGTTAGGAAAGTACGCTGCCACATCGATTCTGCTCGCCGGCACGGTGCCGGCCCTCGTGTCGACGGCGCTGGCAGATGATGCCGCCACCAAACCGGTCAGCGCGAGCTCCGCGGCGCCGCCGTCACCGCAGTCCGCGGACACACAGACAGCGGTGGAAGAGGTGGACGTGACCGCGAGATTCGTGGCCACCGGCGCAAGAAGCGCGCTCAAGCAGGACGCGAGCCTGCTCGACACGCCTGTATCGGTCGAAAACTACAGCGACTCGTTCATGAAGGCGATCGAGACCACCAACGTCACCGATCTGTACAGCTACATGACCGGCATTCAACGCGGTGGCTCGACCGGCTACGACCTGTCGATCCGTGGCTTCAAGACGACCCAGGCCGACAAGAATGCCATCCTCGTGGACGGTCTCCCAGGTCTCGCCGGCCGCTTCGGCTCACCGCCGACGGTCGGCACCGATCACATCGAAGTGGTGAAGGGCCCGGCTTCCGTGCTCTACGGCCAGGGTCAGCCTGGAGGCTTCGTCAATCTCGTCACCAAGAAGCCCAGCCCGCGCGCGGCTGCGGTGGTCGACGTGACTGGGTCCACTTACGGCGGCGGCAGCTTGTCCCTGCGCGACGACCCGGGGTACACCGTCGACGCGGATTTCACCGGAGCGATCAACGCCTCGCAGACACTCCTGTATCGGCTGATACTGGAAGATGTCCATCGGGACACGTTCCGTGATTCGACCTGGGAGCACAGCAGCTATGTGGCACCCAGTCTTACCTGGCTCGCTTCGGACGACACCTCCGCGACGCTGGCACTCGAGGTGCGTCACCGCGAGACGGCGTACGACAACTCCCTGGTTGCGCCCAACAAAGACGCACAGCTGATCGCGCCGATCAGGACGCGCTATCAGGAGCCGGGCGATATCCAACCGGAACGGGGTCGGTCGACCTCGTTGACTGTAGCCCATTCATTTGGGCCGGGAATCAACTGGAACACCGCCGTGCGCAGCGTCACCGGCTCAGACGACGCTGTCGGCTACGATAATGCCGGCGTATTCCTGCTGGCCGCAACAGCCACGCAGCCGCGGGAATGGGTCGTGCAGCGCCGTGCGCGGCAGCAGCACAACGACCGCACCTACAACTTCATTGACAGCAACTTGTCGGCGCCCTTCATGACGGGCCCCATAGGTCACAGGCTGCTGGTTGGAGCCAGCGGGGGCATTGACACGACCAACTTCAACCGCATCCAGTTCTTCAACGGCCCTACGACGGGCGCATTGGCGAGACCCGGTGCGGGCTCGATCAACATCGACGCCTACGATCCGCTCTACGGCATCGCTGCGGCGCTCGGCAGCTTTGCGCCGGGCCCGGTCAACAACCGCTATACCCGATCCGCGGCGTACGCCGCCTACCTGTCTGACCTGTTGACGTTCTCGGAAAAGTGGAAGGCGATGCTGGGCCTGCGCTACTCCAGCGAGCAGCAGTACATGGCGGAACGGAAAACACCTCCACTGACCGCCAACAGCGTCTCGGCGTCCAAGGTGTTGCCGACGGGCGGACTGCTGTTCGAGCCCAATAAGACCTGGACGCTGTACGCCAGTTACAGTACGTCCTTCGTGCCGGAAGGCGCGGGTGTCCAGGACGCCAGCGGCCAGAATTCGTTTGCTCCCGAGACCGCCCATCAGGTTGAAGTCGGGACCAAGGCCGATCTGCTGCACAGCGGCCTGAGTGCGACCGCGGCTCTGTACGATATCCACCGCGAGAACACATTGGAGCCCATCACCTGCAATGCGGGAGTCGGCGGCGTTTGCTCGCAGCAGGTAGGCGCGGAGCGCTCGAAGGGCGCAGAGCTGGAGATCAACGCGCAGCTCTCGCCGAACTGGCAAACCCTGTTCGGCTACGCCTATACCGACGCCACAATCGACAAGTCCAACAGCTCGCGCACCGCACCCCTGGTGGGCTCTCGCCTGACTAATTCCTCGCTCAACAGTTTGCACCTCTGGTCGCGATACGATGTCGCCTCGGGCGCGCTCAAGGGTCTGGGCATGGGCATCGGGGCCTATTACCTCGGCAGCCACCCGGGCTCGCTGCCCAGTCCGAGTGATGCCCGTGTGCTGCTGCTGCCCGGCTACACGGTCGTCGATCTGGCCCTGTACTACTCGCTGCTCGAGAAGTGCGACGTTACGCTCAAAGTCGGCAACCTGTTCGACCGGCGCTACTTCGAGGGCGTCAATTCGACGACCAACGAGCTGGGCGTGGTGCCGGGCGCACCTCGCTATATCCTGCTGGCGGCGCGTGTTACCGTTTACTAAACGACGCGCTGTCGGATATCAATCGGCATGCTCGGCCAGTGCGGTGAAATAACGTTCGAGACTCTGACGCTCGGAGTCCGGGAGGACCAGACCGAGTGGCATGCGCCGGGTGCCCGCCTGCGGCGACAGACGAAAGCGAATCTCATCGATCAGGACCCCGTGCGCCGACGGCCTGACATGAAGCTCGCGCGTGAGTTGCGCCGGATCCAAGAAAGGCAGCTGCGGAGCGCCGTCCTTCGTGTGACAGCTGACGCACGACTGCAGGGCGGCTGGGCGCGCAAGGGTAGCGGCGCTGCCTGAAGACGCCCGCATTACCGGGCTCGCCGGCAGGCCGCTGGCAAGCCCGGGAGGCGGCGTCGACGTTGTGCCGACGGCCGTTGCTCCCATGGAGCCGGCCGGCAGTTGGCTCAGAGCCGCCCTGCTGCGGCGTTGCAGATAATTGCAGTAACGGTCGCCGTCGGACGAGGTGGCGTAGGAGCCGAGATCCCGGATCCGCGGGTCGCGCTCGGCGACTTGAGCCAACAGCGCCGCGCGCAGTGTTGCCGTGGACGATGGCGGCAACGTGAAGTCGTAGGTGCGCCTCTCCAGGGCGAGAGTCCAGCTGTCAGTGGGAAGGGCGAGAGCGGATTCCGCCACGAATCGCAGCCCAAGCAGTGCGTTCGCGCTCGCATCCTCGCCGCCTGCGGCGCTCACAACGTCCGTGGTGCGCTTGGCCTTGAGCTGCGCCTGACGGGAATTTGCCTGCGAGGTGCTGCTTGCGAAGCGCTCGAACTCGGCTTGCTGGGCGCGCCACAGTGCGGCAGGGTAAAAGTCCGCGATGTGACCGCACGCGTTGTCCGCGACACCCAGCAGGACATATTGATAGGCGCCAAAGTCTGGTTGCCGCGCCAGTCGATACGCAATGGATTGGAGCTGCAGCTCCCCGAGACGCAGCGCGAGCTCGGCGTTCGGCGGCTCGGCCGGCACCCCGGAGTACTGCCGCAAGGCCCGTGGCCGGAATGTCTCCGGATCGGCAAAGCGCGCGGCGGCCAGCAGGTGACGATAGCGTGGATGCGTTGCCCACTGCGAGAGAAAAGCAGCCAGTCCGGCCCGCTCCTTTGAAGAGGGCGTTGCACCGTAACGCTCGCCGTAGGCCCCCGGCCACAGCGGATGGGTATCCCAAACGGGCCGGGCTGGTGTGCCGTGACAGCGTGTGCAGCGGTCCGGGTTCACCTCCGAGACGGCGAGGCTCGACGGATCGGACGTGCGAGCGGTGAATACCAGCTCTCGGAACCGAAACTCCTTGGCGTCGTCATCGAATTCCATCGTCTCCACGGTCTGGAATCCGCGCTGCCGGGGGTCTCCATTGAACGTCACCGTGAAGCGTGCGTCCGGTCCATAGAGGATCACCCTTGGATCCTTGAAGGTCGCGCCCTGAAGGCTGCGACTGTCGAACACGAGCGCGTAGCGGGAGCGCTGCGCAGCCGGCAGGGCGGCGATCAATTCTTCAACACTGCCGATGCTCTGACTGCGCATCACTGATTGCAACGCCGCGAAGTTGAATACCTCGGCCTGTGCAACCGCAGCGCACAGCAGGACGCCGAGCAACAGGCTGATTGGGCGGTGCACGAGTGGTTGGAATCCGCCTGGCTATATCGGACAGACGACCGAGGTCGCTACGCTCCGGTCGCCGGCAACTGTAGCTCCGGGAGCCCCGTACGGGCCGGCTGAAACATCAAAAGCGTGAATTATGTCTCGTCTGCGGCGCACCGAATGTGCCCCCGTTTTAACCGACAATGACGCGGCCGATGGTACCGTTGCCCCACCGTAGATCGCCAGTTGGTCGTGGAGCGGTGCCCATACCCAGGAAGCCCCTGTTTCGAGTCCGTCTTTGTAGGCCGCCGCGCGGCTGGGCACGGACGTGTCTGCGCGACCTTGGGGGAGGGGCGTGATGAGGCGCTCGACCGACAGTCTGATCGCGCTACAGTTTTTGGCCGTCGCCGTGCCCATCGCATTCGTGCTGCTGGCGCAAATGGTTGCCGACGCGCACCGCGCCGCCGCCCTCGAGGAGTCGCGCCCGCTGCGCACCCTCGCCAACGACGCTCGTGCCAGCTACCGCACTTTCACAAACGGTGCTGCGGACGCCGTCGATACCGGCACGCTGGGGCGGCAATCAGCCGAGGCCTTGCGCACGACCGCCGAGCTGCTGCGCTCGCTCGCCGCGCGCGGTGAGGCGGCAGTGCTGGGCGACGCGCCGACGTTGACTGCCGATCT
>VBNY01000239.1 GCA_005877705.1 Gammaproteobacteria bacterium | reverse complement strand
GCCTCGGCACCCGGGACTGCCGCTCGGCCGATGCGAGCGCGGCACAATCGCTGGCCCAGCGCAGCGGATGCTTCAAGTGTCACGCGGTCGACAAAAAGAAGGACGGACCGGCGCTGCGCGATACGGCGGCAAAGTACAAGGGCAATCCCGAGGCGCCGCAGAAGCTCATCTATCACGTTACCAGCGGCGAAAAAGTGAAGTTCGACGACGGTCATGAGGAAGACCACAAGAAGGTGAAGACCAAGGACCCCAACGAGACGAAGAATCTGGTCGACTGGATCCTCTCGTTGGAGGGTGGCACGAAGTACTGACGAGTTGTCTTACACCACACCACCGGTTTGCCGGCGTTCGTCCTGCTCGCGTGGGTCTCGGCAAACGCCTGCGGCCAAGAGGCTCCCGCACAGATCGATCGAGGCCTGAAGGGGGATGCAGTTTGCACGCGCTGCCACGACGAGACCGAAGCGAAACCGGTCCTGTCCATCTACAAGACGCCGCACGGCGTCAAGGCCGACGAGCGCACGCCGGGGTGCCAGTCCTGCCACGGGCCGAGCGAGGCGCACGTCAAGAATCCCAAGGGAAGCTCCACGCGCCCGCCGGTGGATGTTGATTATGGGCCGAGAACAACCGCGCATGCGCAGGCGGAAACCTGCCTCAAGTGCCATGCCGGCGGCCAGCGCGCGCACTGGGCGGGTAGCGAGCACGAGCGGCGCGACGTGCCGTGCACGGCTTGCCACTTGATTCATGCCGCACATGACCGGGTCATGAACAGCATCACCCAACAGGAGACGTGCTTCGCTTGTCACAAGACGCAGCGCGCGCAGACCCACCGGATTTCCACTCACCCGTTGGCGGCGGGCGAGATGGCGTGCTCCGACTGCCACAATCCGCACGGCTCGGCGGGACCGGTGCTGATGGTGAAGAATTCCGTCAACGAGACGTGCTACACCTGTCACGCGGAGCGGCGCGGCCCATTTCTATGGAGCCATCAACCGGTGGATGAGGACTGCACCACCTGCCACACGCCGCATGGCTCCAACAACACGGCGCTGTTGAAGGCGCGCACCCCGTGGCTGTGCCAGGAATGTCACACGGCTGACCATTCCGGCCCGATCAACAGCGGCGCCAATCTGCCTGGCGGCAACGCCACGACAGTCAATGGGACGCTGCCGCTCGCAAACCAGAATCCACGCTCGCAGACCAACGCGCGCAACTGCCTCAGCTGCCACGCCATGATCCACGGCTCAAACCACCCAGCCGGCGCGCGCTTCAGCAGATAGCCCCAACGTCCCGGAAAGTTCACCAATGAAGAGCATCAACAACAGTGTCCGTGTGCGTACCGCGATAGCAGCCGCAGTGCAGGGCGCGCTGCTCAGCCTGGCGCCGGCGCGTCCCGCGCCGGCGGCCGAGCCGGCGAGCGGCGCCGAGGCGGTTGCGCAGCTCACTCAGCCGAGCGGCGAGCTCGAAGTCGGCGCGGGCGACGTCACCAAAGGATCCTACAAGTTCGGGGAGTACAACGGCCTGGAGCACGAAGGCCTCTTTCCGATCCTGAATTTCGACCTGTCGGGCGGGGGCAGCTATGACTCAGACTCGGTCAGGCGCTGGGACGTTCGCGGGGCAGATCTGGGAGTAGCTGCTCGCGAGTTGAGCCTCGATTACCGCGAGCAGGGCAAATTTCGCATCGACCTGGGTTTCGACCAGCTGCGCCACAACATTTCCGATAGCTACCAGACTCCGTACCTCGGAACCGGTAGCAACACATTGCACTTGCCCCTGAACTGGCTCAAGCCCTCGGTGCCTCAGGCGAACGCGACGAACCTCAATGATCGGGCGCTGTCGCCGGTTACCGGATTGGCAAGCGCCGTTACGCCGGCCGGCGCAGTGGTGCCTCCGACCGCGGCACAGCGCGCGCAGGTCATTGCAATCCTCGGTGCGGACGTTCCCGACTTCCAGCGCTACAACCTGTACACGCAACGCCTGCGTTGGGGCGGCGGCTTCGGCGTGGACCTGTCGCGGCACTGGCAGTTCACGGCAAACATGCGGCAGGAGAGGCGCTACGGGACGCAGCCCCTTGGGGCCATCTCGTCCGCGATTCAAGAGAACTCCGTCATCCTTCCGGAGCCGATCGACACCGAGACCGATCAGTACGAGGCGGGCTTCCACTATGCCGCCGACAAGGGCTTCCTCGACGTCGGCTACTACGGCTCGATGTTCCTCAACAGAGTCAAAGCCATCACCTGGGACGATCCCGCGGATCGCACCCGGACGGCGACCATGTCGAGCGCGCCGAGCAACCAATTCCACCAGGTCAATCTCGCCGGCGGCTACAGTGTCTCGCCGAACACGCGGCTCAGCGTGTCCGGATCGTATGGGCGCAGCACGCAGAACGACCCCTTCCTGAGCGACACCTCGCTGCCGCTGGGTCTGCCCGAGACATCGGCGGACGCGCTGGTCGTGAGTCGCAACCTGGATGTCAAGCTGAGCGCACGGCCGACTCGGGCTGTCAGGTTGCTCGCCGCGTACAAGTACGACGATCACGACAACCGAACCAACGTCGCGCGCTTTGTTTTCTACGACGTGAACCTGGCAAAGGGCGCGGCGGCTTCCTCGTTCAACGGCGCCCTCGGCCTGCCCGCCGGCACGCTCAGCAGCAACGTCAACATTTTCAATAACCGCCCGCACAGCCGGCGCTTGAACCAGCTGGATCTGAACGCTGACTACGCACCGACGCGCGCGCAGAGCTTCGCGCTCGGATACCAATGGCAGGGTATCAAGCGCCACTGTCACAACACCTGGATCGACTGCGAGAACGCCGACACCAGCAACGAGAGTACTTTCCGGGCCGAGTGGCGCGCCCGCTTCCTGGACACGCTCGAGACGCGCATCGCCTATGCGTTTGCGAATCGCACCGTCGCTTACAACTCCAATGCGTGGCTTGCTCTGGTGCCCATGGCCAACGTCGTTCCCGGTGCGCCGACCGCCGGGGCAACGACCAGCGTCTATGGCTACCTCACGCAGACGGGCCTCACAGGCTTCGGTCCGCTGGCGGGGTTTCCTGCAAGCCCGCTGACGGGCGCCGCGGCGCTGTTCTCACCGAACAACAATATCGTGCCGCAATCCCTGTACGGCAGTCGCGACAACGACAGCGAGCTTCCGGGCCTCAGACGCTTCAACGTGGCCGATCGCAGGCGCAACAAGCTGCGCTCGTCGCTCGATTGGCAGGCGAGCGAACGGCTCGCGCTGCAGGGGGGGTTCGAATACAACCGGGACGAATACGAGCATTCGACGTACGGACTGCTGCAGGCGAGGGGCTGGGCCCTCTCTTTGGAGGGCGACTACCGGCTGAATGACGACTTTGAATTGCCGGTCTTCTATACCCACGAGGACCAACGTTCGCGCAGCGCGGGCGACGGCTTCGGAACCAACACCAACGCGGCGTTCGTGGGCCGAGCCGGCAATACGCTGGTCTCCGGCGGTTGTTACGCCACGGTGCTGGCCAAGAACCTCAACGGCAAGATGGACCCTTGCCTGATATGGTCGACAGACATGCGCGAGCGCGCGGACACGCTGGGTTTGACGCTGGCGCGCAAAGGTCTCAAGGGCGGCAGGCTGGACCTGGCCGGGGACCTGGTCTACACGTGGGCGCGCACCGATATCGGCGTGAGCGGAGGCAGTTATGCCAACAACCCGTTCGCGCTCGCGGGGGCTCCGGTGCTGGCCCCTGGCGTGCCCGCCGTGTTTTTCATACCGGCAACCGACCTGCCCACGGTGGCGACGCGGACGCTGCAGGTGCGCTTGCGCGCTCAGTATGCAGTCGGCAGGTCGTCGCAGGTCAACCTGCTGGCCGCCTACGAGCGGCTGCGGTCGAGCGATTTCGCCTACGACGGCATGCAGTTCGGCAGCGGAACCGAGCAGCTGCCGACGAACGAGCGGCCGTTCAGCTACTCCCTGGCCGTGTTCGGAATCTCCTTTATCCACCGTCTGTGGTAGTCGCATCGAAGTCCAATGATGTCGCCGCCGCAGAGGAGTTCCTTCATGAGATCCACCACCCTCGTGCGCTCAGTGGGTGAGCGCCACCCGACGCTCACTCGTGCTCTGCACTGGGCCACGGCTATCCTTATCGTGATCTCCGTGACTGCAATCCTCTGCCGGGAAACGACGGAGGAGAAGCTCGTGCGCCGAGTGCTGCTCGAGCTCCATCGGCAACTCGGCTTGCTCGTGCTGGTCGCGCTGGCGGTGCGGATTGGGCTGCGCTTAGGAGGTGCTTTCGCGAGCCACACGCGCGATCTCGGCGCGCGGCTGCGCCTCGTCGCGACGGTCGCACATTGGCTCATGTACGGCGTCCTCGGGGCCGTGACCCTGCTCGGATGGGCTTTGTCGAGCGCTCACGGGATCCACCTGGCTTTCCTCGCGGTACTTCCCCTGCCGGATGTCGTTGCCGCGGACTCGGACCTCGCCGACACTCTCTCGGACTATCACGTGTTGGCAGCGTGGCTGCTTCTCGCGCTGGTCGCGCTGCACGTTCTGGCCGCGCTGTGGCATCACTACTTCCGCCGAGACGGGGTCTTGATGGCCATGCTCCCGGGAAGGCGCGTCGCCCGCTAGAGCGCGGCAGACGGTGCAGGGATTGCGTAAGACGCTGAAACCGAAGACACTTCAGCGGGCTCCGTGTAGCATGCCATCGGTCGGGGCATGGCGCAGTCTGGTAGCGCATCTGCTTTGGGAGCAGAGGGTCGCAGGTTCAAATCCTGCTGCCCCGACCAAATAGCCAAAGAAAAAGGCCCGGACGAACCGGGCCTTTCTCCGGAGTGGGTTGTCGTCCCGCTCCGATTCATTACCGTACCATGCGTGACCTCACGGTTGACGGGACCGCGAGTCGCCGACGCGGCGTTGCATGCCGCGGTCGGCGGAAAAAGTAGACCGCCAAAAGGCGGCGGTATCAATGCCTAGTTCACCCTAGTTGAAATCCTAAGCGAAGCCTGTGCGGTTTCACGAAGACCAAACGGCTTATCGCCTGGGCAGCGGCACGCTCGCGGTATGCGATGCCGCCGTAGAACGACAGCCCGGAGTAGTCGCCGTAATCGATGCCGTTGTGCGCATCATAGGAGTTCGATGTTCCGGCGCTGATCTGGATGTTCTTGCTGAACGTCCGCCCGCCGTCGGTACTGAACGCGCCCCAAACCTGCGCATCGGTATTGGGGATGCCGTCGGTGTCGCCCGGCCCGCCGGTGCCGAGATCGTTGCGCGCGTCATACCAGATGACCGCGATATTGCCCGTTGTGGGATCGAGCGAGATCTTCGGGAGGAATTGGCTATTGTTGGTGTTGTCGTCGTTCACCCGTACACCCGCGCTCCAGGTCGCGCCGTCATCGTCCGAGTAGCGAACGTAAATGTCAGTGTTGTCGCTTTCGTTCTTCTGCTCCAGCGTATACACCAGGTACACCCGGCCGTTGTGCGGACCACCGGTACGGTCCCACGCCAGGCCCGGCTCGGCGTCAATTGAGCGGTCCGGCTGGGCCGCTATGAAATCGAAGCCGCCGACGTGGGTTTCGGCGACGAAGATGCTGTGAGCGCCGAATCCAGCTGGACCGAGACCATCGGGATCGACGTTCACGTAAAGCCTGCCGCCGCCCTGGCCGCTTTCCGTCAGCGTGCACACTTGCATCACCTGACCGGAGGGGCCGATGGCGACGTCGCCGTAGGTGCAATTGTTGGTGCCGGCTACGACTTCCGGTGCAATAAAGCCGCCCACCGCGCCCAGTCCGGTCACCGGCGCACCGCTGGCTACGATGGGACCACCGCCGTTGACTACGACCCAGACCTCACCTTTTCCTGCCACGATCGTCGGCTGGTCGACGAAGCGGAACAGACCGCGGCGCTCGTCGCTGGTCTGCGTCTTGGCAGTCGCGGGCTTTGCGATAGTCGCAATGATGTTGAAACTCAACCCGCCGTCGGTGCTGAGTGCGATTGGCACGGTGTTGCCGACGTTGAAAAGATAAGCGAGGAACAGGTTGCCGAATTCGTCGAACGACAAGCTCGGATCGCAGCATGCGGCTCCCAGGTTGTCGTTGTTGCCGATGATTCTCGTCGCCCAGGTGGAGCCGCCGTCGAAGCTCACCGCCGCGAACATGCCCGCTGCCGGAACGACGACGTTGGTGACGATCACGATATTGCTCGGGTTGAGCGGATTGACGGCAATGGCCTCTTCGGACTCGTTGGTAGAGCGTTGGCTGACGTCGATGTTTGCAGGCGTCGTAGGCGGGCCCGCGAGTAGTGGAAAGACCGGGACAGTCGCCGTAAGCGCAAATACAACCAAGGAAGCAATGACCGGTTTTCTCGATTTCATTGGAACCCCGACTGGTTGAGAACGGCAAATCGAGCAACTGCTCTGGACGAGCATTGGTGGCCGCAGCGTCGGGATGCTATGGCCGAGCCGTTGTGGGCGTCAAGGCAGCCAGGTGCCCTGATTCAGGAACGTTTTGGATTCCCCACGTAAGGTTACGAACTGCCGTGGCGGGCCGCTGCGCCTGAGCGGCGCACGCGGATCAGGCTTTCCTGCGCGGTGCTCGCCACCAGTCGGCCATTGCGCGCGAAGATGCTCGCCCGCGTAAAGCCGCGGCCGCTCGAAGCACTGGGACTGTCCATCACATACAGCAGCCACTCGTCGACGCGAGCAGGTCGGTGGAACCAAACGGCGTGATCGATACTGGCGGCGAACTGGATCGCTCTGCGACCGCTCACGCCGTGCGGGCGCACGGCGGCGGCCAGGAGGTAATAGTTTGGTCCTGCCTCTTTTTTTTTTGCTCGGAGGGAATGCCAAATGCCAACAGCGGTTTTCACCGATGAGGGTACCTAGACAAGATCATGTATTACGACCATGCGATGCGCGGGCCGCTCGGCCGCAAGGCGCTCTGATACCCTGCTCGGACAATTAAAGCCTTGACAATTACAGCCTAGGCAAGTAATATTCCCGGCATCTCCCCAATGGGGGATTTTCACGGAGCACCACTTTGGCCGACATTTACGACAGCGAGAGCTACGAACCGCGCAAGAGCCTCGGTCATCTGCTGGGTCGGGTACGCGGCGAGATGCTGAGCGCGCTGGACAGGGAGCTGGCAGCCGACGAGCGGCTCGCGGCTTTGGACGTTACGGCGGCCCAAGTGATCATTCTCGGGTCGCTCGCCTCGGGTGAGGGCGTGAAGTCGGCATCGGACCTGTGCAAGGGCATCTCATACGACGCTGGTGCGATGACGCGCATGATCGATCGGCTCGAGACCAAGGGCTTGATCCGTCGGAGCCGCTCCCCGGAGGATCGCCGGCTGGTGAACCTGGAGCTCACCGACGAGGGCCGGGCGACTTATCCGCGGATGCGCGCGATCGGCATGGCAGTGTTGAACCGGTTTCTGCGCGGCTTCACGAAGTCGGAGGCGCGGCAGCTCGAGGGCTTTTTACATCGCATGCTGGAGAACGCGCACGCCTTCGAGGCGGCTTCCACGAGCGCTCACGTAGCGTAAGGCCGACCAGGTTTTCTTGCTTCAATACCTGCCTAGGCATTTTTAGCCCCGGCAATCAGGATCGGTGCGAATTGAGGATGACATGAACACACAGAACGGCACGACCAAGGAGACCAAGGAGACCGCGGCGAGGAGCTTGCGCTGGCGCTGGCTGGCCATCTCGCTGAGCGCTTTCCTGTCCATCGGGATTGCCTACGGTCTGTACTGGGCGCAGGTGCTGCGTCATTACGAGTCGACCGACGACGCCTACGTCAACGGCAACGTCGTGCAGATCACCCCGCAGATCTCCGGTACAGTCGTCTCGATCGGCGCCGATGACACGCAGTTCGTGAAGGTGGGCCAGCCGCTCGTCGTGCTCGATCAAGCGGATGCCAAGGTCGCACTCGATCAGGCCGAAGCGCAGTTGGCACGGACGGTGCGCGAAGTGCGCAATCTGTTTGCAACCACGGCGCAGCTGCAGGCGGCCGTTGAGGTTCGCCAGACCGATCTCGCAGCGGCGCAGAGCGATCTCGCGCGTCGCGACCGGCTCGGCAGCTCAGGCGCCGTTTCAGCCGAGGAGCTGCAACATGCGCGCGATGCGGTCAAGGCCGCGCAGGCGGCGCTGCTATCGGCGCAGCAGCAGCTCGCCGCGAATAGCGCGCGAGTCGATGGCACGACACTCCAGGATCATCCGGAGGTACGCGACGCTGCCGCCGCGGTGCGCAACGCGTA
>VBNY01000238.1 GCA_005877705.1 Gammaproteobacteria bacterium | reverse complement strand
GTCGGGGGAGCTTATGTAGCGCATGGCGGCAAGATACCGTAACGGCGGCGCCCGGGACTAGCTGTCGCCGCCCACGTACGCGGCGCGGGCGGTCCGCGCGCGCGCCCTGGCCCGCCTTCAACCGATGCCGACGCACACGTACTTGAGCTCAGTGTAATCCAGAATGCCGTATTTCGAGCCCTCGCGCCCGATGCCGGACTCCTTGACACCCCCGAACGGCGCCACCTCGGTGGAGATGATGCCGGTGTTGAGGCCGACGATGCCGGACTCGAGTGCCTCGGCGACCCGCCAGGAGCGGGCCAGGTCGCGCGTGTAGAAATACGCGGCGAGGCCGAACTCGGTGTCGTTGGCGATGCGGATGGCCTCGGCTTCCGTCTCGAAGCGCAACAGCGGCGCCACTGGCCCGAAAGTCTCCTCGCGAGTCATCAGCATGCCGGGCTTGACGTTGGTGACCACGGTCGGCTGGAAGAAGGTGCCGCCGAGCGGATGGCGCTTGCCGCCCACGGCGATCTGCGCGCCCTTCGCCAGGGCATCCGCAATATGCTGCTCCACTTTCGCCAGCGCCTGGGTGTCGATCAGCGGGCCCTGGTCGGTCGGCCCCTTGAGCCCGTCGCCGACGCGCAGCTGCGCCACCGCATCCACCAGCTTCGCCGTGAACGCTTCGTACACGGAGCTCTGCACCAACAGGCGGTTGGCGCACACGCAGGTCTGACCGGTGTTGCGGTATTTGCTGGCGATGGCGCCGGCCACCGCGGCATCGAGATCCGCGTCCTCGAACACGATGAAAGGCGCGTTGCCGCCGAGCTCGAGCGAGAGTTTCTTCAGCGTGCCGGCGCACTGGCTCATCAGCTTCTTGCCCACGGCGGTCGAGCCGGTGAACGTGACTTTGCGCACGGTGGGATTGGAAGTCATCTCCGCGCCGATGCCCGCAGCGTCGCGTCCCGTGACGACATTGAGAACCCCGGGCGGAATGCCGGCGCGCGCCCCCAGCTCCGCCATGGCGAGCGCCGAATAGGGAGTCTGGATGGCCGGCTTGCAGAGAAAGGTGCAGCCGGCGGCGAGTGCGGGCCCCGCCTTGCGGGTGATCATCGCGGCTGGGAAATTCCACGGCGTGATCGCCGCCACCACCCCCACCGGCTGGCGCAGGACGAGGATGCGCTTGTCGGCCTGGTGGCCCGGGATCAGATCTCCGTAGAGCCGTTTGCCCTCCTCGGCGAACCACTCGATGAAGGAGGCTGCGTAGGCGATCTCACCCTTGGACTCCGCGAGCGGCTTGCCTTGCTCGGCGGTCATGAGAGTCGCGAGGTCCTCCTGATTCGCCATCATCAGGTCATGCCAGCGGCGCAGGATGAGCGCCCGCTCCTTGGCCGTCTTTGCAGCCCACGCGGGCAACGCGTTGCCGGCCGCCGCGATCGCGCGGCGCGTCTCCGCGGCTCCCATGTCGGGAACCGTACCGAGCGGCTCGCGCGTGGCCGGGTTCATGACCTCGACTGTGGCGCCGTTGTCGGCAGTCACCCGCGCGCCCCCGATGTAGGCCTGCATGCACAGCAGGTCGGGATTCTTCAGTTTCATGATCGGGCTCCAAACTCGTGGCCGAAAATCACTCACCTAAGGAGTCTGATCCTCACCCGCGACATAGCGAGCGAGGAATTCAAGGGTGCGTTGGCGGGCGAGCGCCGCGGCCTGCGGGTTGTAGCTTGCGCGCTGCTCGCAGTTGAAGCCGTGAGCTGCCCCTTCATACAAGTAGAACACGCCCTCGGGGTGCGCCGCCTTCGCCTTGTCGACATCGCTGAGCGGGATGCTCGTGTCCTCGGTACCGAAGTGATAGAGGACCGGGCGCCGCGGCTTCCTGTCGAGGTAGTTGCCGACCTTGCCGTAATACACCACCGCGCAGGCGACCGGCAGCTCGCACGCGGCCACATAAGACATGGCCCCGCCCCAGCAGTAACCGACCGTGCCAACACGGCCCGAGTGCTTCACAACGGCGACCGCCGCCGCGAGATCCTTCAGAGTCTGTTCCAGCTTGAGCTGCTGTAGGTAGCCGAAGCCTTCCTGCATGTCCTGCGGGGAGTACCCGAGCTGGATGCCACGGCGGACGCGGTCGAACAGCGAAGGCGCGATGCCCGTGTAGCCTTGCGCGGCGAAATCGTCCGTCACGCCGCGTATGTGGCTGTTGATGCCGAAGATCTCCTGAATCACGACGATCGCCCCGCGCGGGCGGCCGGGAGGTGCGGCGAGGTAGGCCTGAAACTCGTGGCCGTCACGGGCCATGATCGTGGTGAATTCGCCCATGACACACTCTTGAGCGCGGCTGGGTCGAGAAGAATACCGCACCTGCGGCATCGATGGCTTCGTTGACTTGACCGTGGCATCCTAACGGCCTTCGCGCCGGAGGATTCATGCTGGTCGGCTCAAGCGTAAGACGCGTCGCCGTCGTCGGCGGCGTACGGATTCCGTTCGCCAGGTCGTACACAGCGTACGCCACGATCGGCAACCAGGAGATGCTCACCGCCGTGTTCCGCGCCGTGGTCGAGCGCTTCAAGCTGCAGGGCGAGCGTCTCGGCGACGTGGCCGCCGGCGCGGTCATGAAGCATTCCAAGGACTACAGCCTCACGCGCGAGTGCGTGCTCTCATCCGGGCTCGATCCGCAGACCCCGGGCCTCGATATGCAGCGCGCCTGCGGCACGAGCCTCGAAGCGGCGATCGCGATCGGCAACAAGATCGCGCTCGGCCAGATCGAGGCGGGCCTCGCGGGGGGCACGGACACGATCAGCGACACCCCGATCGTGTACCCGCGCTCCTACCAGCAGCTGCTGCTGGCGAGCTACCGGGGGCGGTCGCTCTTGCAGCGCCTCACCCCCTGGTTCGGATTGCGGCCGCGGCATTTCAAGCCCGTCCTGCCGGCGGTCGTCGAGCCGCGCACCGGGCTGTCGATGGGGCAGAGCACGGAGCTCACGGCGAAGAGGTGGAAGGTCGCGCGTGAGGATCAGGATCGCCTCGCTTACGAGAGTCACACCAGGGCCGCGGCCGCCTGGCGCGAGGGTTTCTATGACGATCTCGTCGTGGAGTACCTCGGTCTGAAGGTCGATAACAACATCCGCGCGGACACCTCGCTGGAGAAGCTCGCCAAACTGCGGCCGAGCTTCGCTGCCGACGGCACGCTCACCGCCGGCAACAGCACGCCGCTCACCGACGGCGCGAGCGCGGTGTTGCTCGCCTCGGAGGAGTGGGCCGCCAAGCGCAACCTGCCGGTGCAGGCCTATCTGCGCTACGGCAAGGTGTGGGCCGTGGACTTTGCGAGTGGCAAGGAAGGATTGTTGATGGCGCCGGCCTACGCCGTTTCCGCCATGCTGCAGGACGCAGGCCTCAAGCTGCAGGATTTCGATTACTACGAGCTGCACGAAGCCTTCGCGGCACAGGTGCTGTGCACGCTCAAGGCCTGGCAGTCGCCCGAATTCTGCCGTGACGCGCTCGGCCTGCAGGCGCCGCTCGGCGGCATCGACCGTGCGCGGCTCAACGTGAAGGGGGGCAGCGTTGCCATCGGTCATCCATTCGCCGCTACCGGGACCCGAATTCTCGCCACGCTCGCCAAGATCCTGGCCGGCGACGCCCGAGCCAAGCGCGGACTGCTGTCCGCCTGCACGGCCGGCGGCATGGGGGTTACGGCGATCCTCGAGCGCTGAGCGGCGTTGAGCGAGCCAAAGTCGCGCCTTTGGCAGCACCCCATGAAATTGTGCCCTGCCCGATTGGTGAGCGCCGGCCGCCGATCAAGACGCACAATTTCCCGGGAGCCCCGCTGCTCGCGGGTCGAGTGAGCAAAAGCCACGCATTTTGCTCACGGGCTGCAAGGGCCGCGGCCGCTTGCAGCTGAGAATCGACAGCCGCAGGCCGCTTTCGACAGACAATCGACAGCCGCAGGCCGCTTTCGACAGACAAAGAACAGCCGCAGGCGACTTTCAGACAATAATATAGCGGCAATGGCAGGCGACAGTCCCGAAGAGACCGCGCTGCGGCGCTCCGATCTGAGCCTGGTGCTGAACGAGCTGCCGCTGTTCAGAGGTCTCGACTACGCGCTGCTTCGCGAGATCGCGCGCGAGGCGCAGTGGATGTCTCTGCCCGGAGGGGCGACGCTGTTCAACGCCGGCGAGCCTCCGGATGCCCTCTACGTGGTGTTGAGCGGATGCCTCGGCGCCTTCTCGCCCGATGACCGGGATCGGCGGCGTTTCTGGGGACGCATCGTCGCCGGCGATACGGTCGGTGAGATGGGACTGATCTCGGGCCGCCCGCGCAACGCGCACGTCGTGGCGCTGCGCGACACGGAGCTCGCGCGACTCTCGAGTGAAGCCTTCAACCGCATATTCCGCCAACACCCGGAGGCGATGCTGCGCATCGCGCGCCTGACCGTCGATCGGCTCGAGCTGTCGCAATCGCGAGCGCGTGGGGGCTTACACGGCGCGCGCACCTTCACGCTGCTGCCGCAAAGCGTGGAAGTCGATGTGGCGGGCTTCGCCGCCGAGTTCGTGAAGGCGCTCTCCGGGTTCGGGCGCACGGAGCTGGTATGGAGTGTGCGGGCCGGGTCTCACACCAGCCACTGGTTCCACAGGATCGAATCCGCCAACGACTACGTCGTCTACGTTTCCGACTCCAGCCCGGGGCGCTGGAGCAACCTGTGTGTGCGGCAGGCGGATGCGCTGCTGTTGCTCGCGCGCGCGGGCAGCGATGCCGGCCACCTCACGAGTCGAGCATGGCCCCGCAACGCGCGGAGCTCGTGCTGCTGCATGACGGCGAGCTCATGCGCGGCGTCGCGGCCCGCTGGCTCGACAAGCAGCCGGCCATGGCCCACCACCACGTCGCGCGCGCATCCGACATAGCGCGCGTCGCCCGCCTGCTCACCGGCCGCGGTGTCGGCATAGTGCTCTCCGGCGGAGGCGCTCGGGGCTTTGCGCATATCGGCATCGTGAAGGCGCTGCGCGAGGCCGGAATTCGCATCGATCTCGTCGGCGGCACCAGCATGGGGGCGATCCTCGGCGCCGGCGTTGCGCAGCGCTGGAGCATCGAGGAGCTGACGGAGCGCTTTCGCCGGGCGTTCGTCGAGGCCAAGCCGCTGCGCGACTACACGCTGCCGCTGGTGTCGCTCGTGTCCGGTCGCCGCGTCACCAGGATGCTGCGCCACGCCTTCGGTGACCTGACGATTGAGGACCTGCCGCTCGATTTCTTCTGCGTGTCCTCGAATCTCACCACCGGCCACTCGGTCGTGCACCGCCGCGGTGAGCTGTGGCGGTGGCTGCGCGCCTCGGTGGCCATCCCGGGGGTGCTGCCGCCGGTGCCCCACCGGGGCGAAGTGCTGGTCGACGGCGGCACGATGAACAATCTTCCGGTCGATGCCATGCGCGAGCTCGGACGCGGCCCCGTCATCGGCTGCGACGTCGGCGCCGACCGCGCCTTCACGTCCGAGGCGGACGAGGCCGACGTGCCGCTGCCGTGGCAGCTGCTGAGCTGGTTGCGCGAGCAACGCCGCCGCCCGAACATCTTTCAGATCCTGTGGCGCGCGGGAATGGTGAACAGCTCCGCCATGACGGCCGCGCACCGGGAGAAGAGCGATCTGCTGCTGCAGCCGCCGCTCGCCCAGATCGACATGCTCAACTGGAGCGCGTTCGAGCGCGCCATCGACGCCGGGTACGAGTATGCGTCACGGCGGCTCGCGTCCCTGCCTGCCGACTCGCCGCTGCTCGGCAGCACCCGGAGCCAGGCCGACGGCTGAGGCGGGCGCATAATGTGCGGGCAGCCGCGCGCTTGCTCGCCGGTGCGGGGGAATCCATGAATCGCTTGTCCACCGCGGTCCTCGTCTTGTTCTGCCGGCGCCCCACGCTCGGGAACGGCAAGCAGCGGCTCGCCCGGACGCTCGGCGCCGCGCGGGCGCTCGCAATCGCCTCGGCGCTCCTCGAGTGCGCGCTGGAGGATGCGGCTGAGTGGCCCGGCGAGCTCGTCATCGCGCCGGCCAGCCCGGAGGATGTTCCGTGGGCCGAGGGACTGCTCGCCCGCCCGGCACGGGTAGAACCGCAATGCGAAGGCAATCTCGGACAACGGCTGAACGCGCTCGACGCCGCGCTGCGCGCGCGCGGTTGTCAACAGATCATTTTCATCGGCAGCGATGCTCCCGCATTGAAGGTTTACGATCTGCTCGCCGCGG
>VBNY01000237.1 GCA_005877705.1 Gammaproteobacteria bacterium | reverse complement strand
GCAGGCAGCGCGATGCCAAGTGTCCGAGTGTCAGCTCCGTGATGACTCGAGCGGCTGCGTCATCCATCGCGGTAACTCCTACCCGTGCCAGAAGTTGTATACATACCACCGATGCGGCGTCTTTGCGCGGCGGATGACGCTGGAGACTCTGCCAACCGCCTTACTGACCCGACAGGCGTTTCGCGTAGGAGACCGCGTACGCCGGGGAGCGGAACAGCAAGACAGGGTCGTTGGTTGGGGCGATGCCATCGGCCATGATCAAAGGGTCGAAGTTGATCGGCTCGCAGGCCATGCCCTTCTGTTGTGGCGTCGCCTGGGTAATGGTCTGTCCTGCGGGTCCCCGGGCTCGCCGAGGTAGATTCTCATGTCCCACAGCACCGGCCCTTTGCGGGTCCGCTCGATGAGATTCTTCTCGAGGAAGTCATGGGGCGCTGCCTTCATTTCCGCGGCCGTCATCTCTTTCGTGCCATCGCGGGGGACGAACCGCCACTTCACCAGGTGCTCGGCGCCTTTCGCATCGATGAACTTGAAGGTGTGAATGCTGAAGAAGGTGGTCTGATAGTAGTTCGCCGTCGGGGAGTGGTGGCTCGTCAGCTCCGTCAGAGCCAACGCGTCGGGATGGGTAGCGGCATAGGCTTTTAGCTTCTCCGGGTCGGGCTGGCCCGTCTTGGGATCCGGCCTCGCGGCGAGAATGGCATCGCGGAAGGAGGCCGGTGACGCTGCGGCGAAGATCGGCACGTTGATCATGGTGATGTGCTGCAAGGCGCCGCCGGGAAGATGGAACTCAAGCGCCATGCCGCGCGGAGCCGGCGCCGCGTCCGGCACGTCGGGATTGCCACCCCCGAGAGAGAAGCGCGCGACCACAGGGATGGTTTTGCCAGAGAAGAGCGTGGAGCGGCTGAGGGCGACCGCGTCGGGCGTCCCAATGAACTCGCCCGCCGCGCACGTGCCTTTGATGTGGTTCCGGCGCTGGCCCGGGTGTACGCCGAAGGTCCCTTCAAAAGCATCGATCATTTGCGGGGCGGTGATCTCGGTGCTGGCGCCCGGCGCGCCCAATGCGAACATGGGAGCGCTGGATGCGACTGACGCAAAGGTCAGGAACGCCAATCGGGCGCCGCCGCGGGAAGAAGACGATTTCATTGCGGGAGAACCTCCGTCAATGACGACGTGACGATACTACCCGTTCGGCCTTACAAACGTTACCCTTCACTCGGCGCCCGTCTGCGATGCGGGCAAGACCGTGAATTTTTCGGGCGAGCGCTACGTGCGGCGCTGGTCGTGCACCGCGGAAAACCCCTGACTCATCCGGCTAACGTCCCAGGGCGCGATGATGGTGCCGAGATCGCTCAGCGTAGCCGGGCTCTGCCTCTGGAACCTTTAAGCCTGCAGGCTACGCGGTCAAGGCAGGCAAAGAGCCGTGAGCGCCGCGAGGGCCTCGACCCCTGGTCAGCACAAACCTTCCAGATTGCTCATTGAGGGTTACTCTTAGCGGCCGCCACGGGCTGGTCTTGACGGCAGGCCCGCGAGCTCACGGATCTTCTCGTCCAAATAAGCGATCACCCGCTTGTCGCGCTCCGTCTCTTTGTGTGTAAGGAAGCTGATCGCCATGCCCTCGAGCACGTATCGCGACAAATCCAGTGCCAGGTCGAACTTCTCGCCGCGCCCTTCCCACTCGGGGAAAATCTCCACCGCCGCCTGATACCACTCGCGCTCGAACGCTTCCTGCGCGGGCCGCAGAATCCGGGCCAGTTCCTTGTCCGTGCGGGCCGCCACCGCCAGCTCGAAGAAAGCGACGAACATCGGGTGCCTGACATGACACCAGTACGCTTCCACGCTCTGGCGTACGTGGTCATTGTCGGCGGAAGGCTTGGTTACCGCCTTGCGGAAGGCGCGCAAGCGCTTGGCGTGAAGGTACTCCACCGCAGCGCGCACTACGGCGAGCTTTGATGGGAAGTGATGCAGCATCGCACCGCGCGACAAGCCTGCCTTCTCGGCAATCAGCGTTGTCGTGGTTCGCGAATAGCCGCATTCGATGAAGCATTTGATGGCGGCTTCGATGATCTGCGTGCGTGTCGAGGCGCTCTTCTGTGCCTGCCAGCCGAGGGCCTCGGCCGGTTCTTCGGTTTCGTCAATGGCGGCGGAGGACGGTTTGGTCACACAAATTCCTTTTCCGGCAAGGATGTGCGCTTTGATTTAAAAAGTCAAAGGTGATTGAAACAGGATAGCGTGACTGTTACTGTCGAGGGGGACCTTCTTGCCGCTCGTGAAGGAGAGCCTCGCATGAATCGCCTCGAAGGTAAGGTTGCGATCATCACAGGTGCCGCATCTGGCCTAGGGCGGGCGGATGCCGAGGCGCTCGTGCGCGAGGGTGCCAAGGTACTGCTGACCGACGTGAACGAGGCATCTGGCCTCGACCTTGCCTCCGCGCTGAACGATCGGCACTCGGGTTGTGCACAGTTCGCTCTCCACGATGTCCGGGACGAAGCTCGGTGGGGCGAAGTGGTAGCCGAGGCCAAGCGCCGCTTCGGTGGTCTGCACATACTTGTGAACAACGCAGGCGTGGTCGTGGTCGCCACTCCCGAGACCACGACGCTGGAGCAGTTCCGCTTCACGAACGCCGTGATGTCTGAAGGGGTGTTCCTGGGCTGCAAGGCCGCGATCCCGGTAATGCGGGACAGCGGTGGCGGCTCGATTGTGAACATGTCATCGGTTGCGTCCCATCTCGGATATCCAATGTTCTTCGCGTACAGCGCCGCCAAGGGCGCCGTGCGCGCGATGACCAAGGCTGTCGCCGTGCATTGCCAGGCGAACAAGTATCATATCCGCTGCAATTCGATCCATGCCGGCGCCATTGACACGCCGATGGTCGCCAAGGCGAACGCTGAGCTCGGGATCAAGAGAGAAGATTACGAAGCGGCTCCGTGGGGCCTCGGCAAGCCGGAGGACGTCGCCAACCTCGTTGTGTATCTGGCGTCCGACGAGTCCCGCTTTGTCAATGGCACCGAGATTTTGATCGACAACGCCCTGACGGTGCAGTAGCGGCTTAGGTAGGGGCTGAGTGTGCGTTTCTACGAAGACCTCGTCGAAGGCGAGGAACGCAATTTTGGTCCGCGCACGGTTACCGAAGGGGAGCTTCTGGCGTTCGCGCGTCAGTACGACCCCCAGGATTTCCACGCTGATCCGGAAGCCGCCAAGCATTCGATCTTCCACGGCCTGATCGCATCTGGCATCTTCACCATGGCGATCTGGCGTCAGTTGGACCACCAGATCGCCCGCGACATTGCCTGGATCTGCGGGGTGGCCTGGAATGATGTACGGTTCCCCGTTGCTTTGCGAGCCGGTGACACGGTTAGGGCGCGATCGCGATGTCTGAGCAAGCGCCTCTCGCGTCGCCAGCCGGCACGCGGAGTCGTGGTCTACGAGTACGTGCTACTCAACCAGCGCGACGAGACGGTGTTCACCTGCCGCAGCACCAATCTCGTGAAACGTCGTCAGGCATCGCCATGATAGCGCTGCCACGAGGGCAGTGCTTCCGGATAGTCTGCCGGCCTTTGGTCGCCGTAGGCGCGCATGCGCAGACGACTGCCGAGCCCCTGCGCATATTCGTCCACTGGCAGGTAGTAGAGAAACGAGAGCAGCCGATCCGCAAAACACCACCGGCCTTCATGTCGGCGGTAGGTGTCGCGATAGCGCAGTGCAGCGATCAGAGCACGCCCGTTGCGCCACACCTCGGCGTGGGACGTCAGGAGGCCGGTCGCCGTGTGCGGATCCTCGCCGAACGAGAGGATCTGGTCGTGCGCGAAATGGTTGGTAGCTTTGAGCGCGGCGAAGCGATCGTGGAATTGTTTCAACACTGCGTCGCGCCCTTGCGCGCTCATGACCCCATCATGGGAGCGGAAGCTGGCGTCCGGCGTAAACAGCGCTGCCAGCGCATCGATGTCGCGATCGTCGACCGCGAGACAGTAGTGTGCGACGAGCTCGCGCAGCTCCGCGCGGTCTTCCAGTCGCCGAATGCGCTTCTCGAGCGCAGAAGAGTTCTGGGTCATACGGGCAGGCCCTCCTTGATGCCCCGTCTTAGCGGAGCCGTGGCATGAATCGTCTTGCAGGAAACGTGGCCGTCGTGCTGGGCGCGGCGGGCAGCGGCAACATGGGTCAAGCGATCGCGAGGCGCTTTGCGCAGGAGGGTGCCCGCGTCGTGGTCGGTGGGCGGCACGAGGAAGCGCTTCGCGCTTTGGCAGCGGAGATTCACGGGCGCCATGCGGTTTGTGACATTACACGCAAACGCGATGTTGAAGGGCTCGCGCAGACCGCGCTCGATGCCTGGGGGCGTATCGACATCGCAGTCAACTGCGCCGGCTGGGGTCTCATGGCGAAACTGCATGACACCACGGAAGAGCAGATCGACAAGCTCATGGATCTGCAGTTCAAGGGTGTATTCTTTTTCCTGCAGGTGTTCGCAGAGCGGCTCGCGGCTTGCGGTGGAGGCTCGATCATGACCATGTCGTCCGCCTCCGTGTACGCCCTGTTGTACAACCATGCGGCTTATATCGGTACCAAGGCTGGCGCCGACGCCCTCGTGCGCTGCTTTGCGAATGAGTACGGCGCACGGGGAGTGAAGGTGAACGCGATCGCCCCTGGCCTCACGGCCACGCCCATGACTGAGCGTGAAATGCAGATGCCCGGATTGGAAGAGGTCTTCCTGAAGGAATATCCGCTCGGCCGTCTCGGAACTTCCCAAGACGTCGCTGACGCTGCGTTGTGGCTCGCAAGCGCGGAAAGCTTCATCACCGGCCAGGTTCTCCAGGCGAATGGAGGCCTCACGCTGCGGCGCAATCCGCTTCCGCGGGAGATCAATGCGTCGCTCGCAGCCGCCGCGCCCGGGGCACGCGGCGCCTGAACCGGCGAAGGCGGGAGCTCCCGGCAGCGTCTGCTTGAAAAAAACAGTCATGACTGATTGTATCTTAGCTGCCTCTGCCTATAATTCAATGAGCTGGAACGACATGCGGCTGCGCCGGACTGCTCCGTCGCGGCCGAGGAGAGCGCGATGGATCTGGGGCTACGGGGAAAGAAGGCGATCGTCACCGGCGCCACCAGAGGGATCGGCCGCGCCATCGTTGAGCTGCTCGCACAAGAAGGTGTGGACGTCGGGCTGTGCTCTCGGACCGAAGATGAGGTGGAAGCCGCGGTCCATGCCCTCAAGCAGCGGGGCGTGAACGCCGTCGGCGAGGCGGTGAACGTCCGCGACGGCGATGTGTATAAGGCTTGGCTCGGCCGTACTGCGGAGGCGCTCGGCGGCTGCGATATCTTCGTGCCGAACGTCAGCGCCGGAGGCGGCTTTGACAGCGAGAAGAATTGGACGAAGAACTTCGAGATCGACGTGATGCACACGGTGCGAGGCTGTGAAGCTCTGATGCCGTACCTCGAGAAGTCAGGCAGTGGCTCGATCGTCATCATTTCCTCCACGAATGCGCTCGAGACCTTCGGTGTGCCGCAGGCGTACAACGCGATGAAGGCCGCGCTGGTCACTTACGCGAAACAACTTTCCCAGCATGTCGGCAAGCGCGGGGTGCGCGTCAACTCGGTGTCTCCCGGCCCAGTCTACTTCGAGGGCGGGGCGTGGGAACTGATCAAGGGCACGATGCCAAAGCTATACGACTACGCGCTCAAGCAGATTCCATGCGGCCGCATGGGTACGCCCGAAGAGGTGGCACGGCTGGTTGCATTCGTGGCGAGTCCCGCGGGAAGCCTCATCACAGGCTCCAACCTGGTGGCCGACAACGGTTTCACCAAGCGCGTGCAGTTCTGACGGCCGGGCGCGGCACGCAGGACTCCAACACAGCTCTCGCAGGACTCCGCCATGGGCTCGCAGGACGACTTCTGGGAACGATCGAAGGCGCCCGCTTTCACACCGGTGCGCCGCGTGAAGCCCGAGGACAGTCCCGGCACGCCTGCGGGGAAAGCTCCGGATCCGGAGCTGGGGGATGACATCATCGATCCCCGCCGCTACTTCTCTCCCGAGTTCATGCAGCTTGAGTGGCAGCGGATGTGGACGAAGGTGTGGCTGCTCGGCGGCCGCGAGCTCGACATTCCGGAGCCCGGAGACTACCTCGTCACCGAGATCGGCCCGGAGTCGATTCTCATCGTGCGGCAGAAAGAC
>VBNY01000236.1 GCA_005877705.1 Gammaproteobacteria bacterium | reverse complement strand
CCTCCGAATCCACAGGATCCGGCGCCCGATCGAGCGCGCCCGGCCGGGCGCGAGCGGCGGCGGTCGTGGTGAGCGTGGCGCTCGCCGTTGCGCTGCCACTGGCGCACGTGGCGCGCAGCGCGCCGGTGAGCGTGAATCCGGCGCAGGCGCTCGTCGAGCGCGGCGCGCTCGCGATGCGCTCCGACCCCGAAGCGAGCAAGCGGGACGCCGAAGAGGCATTGCGGGTCCTCGAACGCCGCCCGGACCCCGACCTGGAGATCCGCGCCCGGTTGCTGTTGTGTGATTACCGCTCCGAGCGCGACTCGGCCGGAGCGCAGCAGGAGATTGCGGCGGCCGCGGCGCTGCTGCCGCGAGCGCAGCGCCAGGGACTGCGCGCCGGCGTGCTGCTCTGCCAGGGCGCGATCTTCGAGACCGCGGGCGACAACACCCAAGCGATGGCGCAGTACGAGCAGGCCGTCGCCATCGCCACTCAGACACACGACGACGACATGCTGGCCGAGAGCCTGTTCTCGCGCGGCTACCTGCTGGGCGTGCACGGTGACTACGCCCGCGGCCTCATCGACCTGCGACGCGCGGATGCGCTGTTCGAGCGGCTCGCCAAACCGCTCCACGCTCTGACCACGCTCAACAGCATCGCCATTCTCTACAATCGCATGGGCGACTACGCCCAGGCGCAGCACATCTACACCCGCGCACTCAAGGCTCAGCGCGCGGCCGGCCTGCAGCGCGAGGCGGCGGTCACCCTGCATAACCTGGGACGGGCGGACGAGAATCTGCGCGACTGGGAGGCCGCGCGCCAAGCGTTCTCGCAGTCGCTGGCGATCAGTCGGCAGATCAACTATGTGCGCGGCGAGGCCTACGCCTTGCGTGGGTTGGCGGCGGTCGCCGAGGCATCCGGTGATCCCGCGGGTGCGCTCGAGACGCTCAAGCGCGCCGAGACCTTACGGCGTCAGACCCCGGATGCGCGGCTACGCGCGCAGATTCAACTTGCGCGCGGCATCGCCCTCCACAGACTGCAGCGTCTGGCGGAAAGCGCGGCGGCGCTGGAGGACGCCTTGCAGGTGTTCCGCCAGGCCAATGCGCTCGGCGAGCTGGATGCGACCTGCTCGGAGCTTGCCAGCGTCTATGCCGAGCAAGGCAACTGGCGCGCCGCGTACGAGCGCCGCAGCGAGGCCAAGACGACCTCCGACAAACTGCTGACGAGCCAGATCGACCAGCGCTTCGCGACGCTCAAAGTTGAGTTCGACACGGCCGCGAAAGAGAAGGAGAACGCGGCGCTCATGCGTGACAACGAAGCGAACCAGAGGGCGCTGGCGCAGTCACGCAGCGTGCGGCGTCTGCAGGCCACTGTCATTACGCTCACCGTGCTGCTGGCCGTGTTGTTGGCCATGCTGGCACTGGTCCAACGTCGCAGCACCGTGCGCCTGCACGTGCTGGCGATGACCGACGAGCTCACGGGCGTACCGAATCGGCGCGCCGTGCTGGCGCGGCTCAAGCGCGTGCTGCGGCGCAAGGAGCGCGGCCCATGCTCGATACTCATCCTCGACATCGACCACTTCAAAACGATTAACGATCATCACGGGCACGCGGCGGGCGACGAAGTGTTGAAGGTCGTGGCGGAGGAGGTGCGCGGCGCCCTGAGGGAGCTGGCGTTTTTCGGCCGGCTCGGCGGCGAGGAATTCCTGATCAGCCTCCCCGAAACCCGCCTGGACGAGGCGCGCGCGGTGTCGGAGCGGCTGCGCGCGCACATCGAGGCACTGGACATGGCCCGCTGGTTCCCCGAGCGCGGCCACATCACCGCCAGCATCGGTGCCGCCGTTTCCGTCCCAGGCAAGGACACGCTCGGCGCTATGCTCAAGCGCGCCGATGCCGCCCTGTACGTGGCCAAGCGCAGCGGGCGCAACTGTGTGAGGACGGAGCCGGCCGCGCAGGATGTCAATTCGCTGGTGGTGGATGGCTGAGCCGACACCCGACCCGTGGGGCGAGCGCATGCCGCGCACCGTGGGCCTGCTGGGCGCCGTCGCCGTACTGGTGGGCGTCACGATCGGCAGCGGCATTTTTCGTGTACCGGCCACGGTGGCCGGGCAGTTGCAGCAACCCGGGCCCGTCATATTCTGCTGGGTGTTGGGTGGCGTCATCGCGCTGTGCGGCGCGCTGACGCTTGCAGAGCTCGCCGGCGCGCTGCCGCGCTCGGGCGGAATCTTCGCCTACCTGCTGGAGAGCTTCGGACCGCTGCCGGCGTTCCTGTTCGGCTGGACGGAGTTGGCGGTCATCCGCGCCGCCGCGCTCGGCGCCACCGCGACGATCTTCGCGGAGTACTGCGGATTCTTTGTGCCGCTCACGCCGCCGCAGGTGCGGTGGGTCGGCGCAATCGCCATTGTGGTCATCGGGGCAATGAACTACGTCGGCGTGCGGCGGGCGGCCGCGGTCATGAGCATTGCGACCGTGGCCAAATACACGGCCGTCATGGCGCTCGGGCTGCTGGCACTCGGCGCCGCGACGGCCGCAACCGCACATTTCACAGCCAGGTGGGGCACGGGAATCCACTTGTCACTGTTAGCCACTGCGCTCATTCCGGTCATGTGGACCTACGATGGCTGGGCGGATCTGTCGTTCATGGGCGGGGAGGTCAAGGACCCGCAACGGACGTTGCCGCTGGCGCTCATCCTCGGCACGGCGTGCGTCATGGCCGTCTACCTGGTCGTCAACCTCGGATTCATGCGGCTGCTGCCGCTCACGGAAATGGCGGGCTCGCCGCTCATCGCAGCCGCGGCCGCCGAGCGCATCCCGCTGTTCGGGGGAACCGGGGCCGCGGTCATCGCCGGCGTCGTGCTGGTGTCGACGTTCAGCGGCCTGAACGGCTCGATGATGACCGGGCCGCGCATTTTCTTCGCGATGGCCGAGCGCGGGCTGTTCTTCCGCGGCGTCGCGCGTATCTCGCCGCGATTCCACAGCCCGTCAGTGGCGATCTGGCTGGCGACGGCGCTCGGGGTCGTCTACGTGCTGCAGAATGATTTTGCGCAGCTCGCCGACAAGTTCATCTTAGGCATCTGGCCCTTCTACGCGTTGGCGGTGGCGGGAGTGTTCGTCCTGCGGCGCAAGCGCCCAGAGCTGCCGCGGCCCTACCGCGTGTGGGGCTATCCGCTGGTGCCCGCCCTGTTTCTGCTCGCCTCGCTCGGCATGGTGCTGAATGCGTTGCTCACCGACCCGGTGAACACCGGGGTGACGCTGCTGATCATCCTGCTCGGTGTGCCGGTCTATTACCTGTGGAACTTCGCCGCCGCGCGCCACTAATTCTCCACGGATTCGCTCGCTGCAGGCGCTCGAGCGGTGTCTATGTCGAGGCGTGCAATATAGAGTCGAGTCGATGAAAACAGGCCGTCGCAACATCGCACAGCAGCCGCGGAGTGCGGCATGAGCCGCCGCAGGATGCTCATCGCGCTCGCCGTGCTGGCCGCGCTCGCCGCGACGGGCGGGTACCTCTGGCGGCAGCGCTCGGCGGGCGATCTCACGGCGCCGTTCTGGCTGTCGGGCAACGTGGACGTGCACCAGGTGGAGCTTGCGTTCCGAGTCACCGGAAGGATCGCGGACCTGAAGGTCGAGGAAGGGGAGCGGGTGGACGCCGGCACGGTGCTCGCACAGCTGGATCGCGTGCCGTTCGAAAACGACGTCGCGGCGGCGACCGCCGACGTCGCTCAAGCGCAGGCTCAATTCGACAAGACCAAGCGGGGATTCCGTGTCGAGGAGATCGAGCAGGCGCGCGCAACGCTCCTGCAGCGCGAGGCGGATCTGATCAACGCGCGCGTCACGCTCGAGCGGCTGCAGAACCTGGCGCCGCAAGGGATGGCCACGCACCAGCAGGTCGACGACGCGGAGGCGCGGGTACACGGCAGCGAGGCGCAGTTGGCCGGCGCACACGCGCAGTTGAATCTCGTCCTGCGCGGCTCGCGCATCGAAGACATCCAAGCGCAACAGGCCGCTCTGGCCTCGGCGCAGGCGCGTCTCGCGAAGGCGCGGACGGCGTTGGGGGACACGACTCTCGTCGCCCCGAGCCGCGGGATCATCTCAGTCAGAGCACGCGAGGCCGGCGCCGTTGTGCAGGCCGGTCAGACGGTGTACACGCTCGTGCTGAACGAGCCCGTGTGGATACGCGCGTACGTGCCACAGCCGCGGCTGGGGAGGATCAAGCCCGGCATGTCGGTCAAGGTGCAGACCGACTCGATGCCCGGCAAGCAATACGACGGCACGGTGGGCTTCATCTCACC
>VBNY01000235.1:8314-11920 GCA_005877705.1 Gammaproteobacteria bacterium | reverse complement strand
GACAAAAGTCACGCCTTTTGACCGCGCGGTCGAAAAGGCCGCAGGCCACTTTCGACAGATGAACATGAGCGGACAAAAGTCGCGCCTTTTGACCGCGCGGTCGAAAGGGCCGCAGGCCACTTTCGACAGATGAACTAAGGGCCGCCGCCACGCGCGCGGCCCTTGTGTTTTTGCCTGAACCTTCTCACTTCGAGGATTGAAGCTTGAGCGCTGCCAGCAAGTCATTTCCGTACGGTTCCCTCTCGGTCACCATCGAGACGGGTGAGCTCGCCCGCCAGGCCGAAGGCGCCGTCCGCGTCTCCATGGGCGACACGGTCGTGCTCGTTACCGTGTGCGCACAACAGACCGCCGTGGCGGGACGGGATTTCTTTCCGCTCACGGTCAACTACGTCGAGAAGACTTATGCCGCGGGCCGCATTCCGGGCGGTTTCTTCAAACGTGAAGGCCGGCCGACGGAGAAGGAGACGCTCACGTCGCGTCTGATCGACCGGCCGATCCGGCCGCTGTTCCCGGACGGCTTCCTCAACGAAGTGCAGATCGTCGCGACCGTGCTGTCCGTCGATCCCGACATCGACCCGGACATTCCCGCACTGCTCGGCGCCTCCGCGGCGCTTGCGATTTCCGGTATTCCCTTCAATGGCCCGATCGGCGCGGCGCGCGTCGGCTGGAAGAACGGCCGCTACCTGCTCAACCCGACGAACAAGGACCTGGCCGAGTCCGACCTGCACCTGGTCGTCGCCGGAACCGAGCACGCGGTGCTGATGGTCGAGTCCGAGGCGAAAGGCCTCTCCGAAGAAGTCATGCTCGGGTCCGTGGTGTTCGGCCACGAGCAGATGCAGGTAGCCATCCGGGCGATCAAGGAGCTGGCAAGTGCTGCCGGCAAGCCGCGCTGGAACTGGCAGCCGCCGCCGGCGGATCCGGACCTTGCGAGCGCGGTCGCACTGCGCGCGCAGGCGGCGCTTGCGGAGGCCTACTCGATCACGGAGAAGCAACAGCGGCACGCACGCCTCTCGGAGATCAAGGCACAGACGATCGCCACGCTCACGGGCGGTGAGCCCCCCCGGTGGACTGCGGACCAGGTCGAGGGCGTGGTCTTCAAGCTCGAAAGCAACATCGTCCGCCAACGCATCCTCAACGGCGAGCCGCGCATCGACGGCCGCGACGCGAAGACGGTCCGTCCGATCACGGTCAAAGTCGGCGTGCTGCCGCGTACCCACGGCTCGGGCTTGTTCACGCGCGGCGAAACGCAGGCGCTCGTGATCACCACGCTCGGCACCACGCGCGATGCGCAGATCATCGACGGGCTCGAAGGCGAGCGCCGCGAGCCGTTCATGCTGCATTACAACTTCCCGCCCTTCTCAGTGGGCGAGACCGGGATGATGGGCTCGCCCAAGCGCCGCGAAATCGGGCACGGCAACCTCGCGCGCCGGGGCGTGAGCGCGGTCATGCCCGACATGAGCACCTTCCCCTATGTGATCCGCGTGGTGTCGGAAATTCTCGAGTCCAACGGCTCGAGCTCCATGGCGAGCGTGTGCGGCACGTCGCTGGCGTTGATGGATGCCGGTGTGCCGATCAGGGCGCCCGTGGCCGGTGTCGCGATGGGACTGGTGCTCGAGGGCGGCCGCTACAAGGTGCTCACCGACATCCTCGGCGACGAAGACCATCTCGGGGACATGGACTTCAAGGTGGCGGGCACGCGCGACGGCGTCACGGCGCTGCAGATGGACATCAAGGTCGAAGGTGTCACCCCCGAGATCATGCGCGTCGCTCTCGATCAGGCGCGCGACGGCCGGCTGCACATCCTCGGGGAGATGGCCAAGGTCATCCGCGAGCCGCGCGCGAAGATGTCGGAGTGGGCGCCGTCGATCATCACGCTCAAGATCGATCCGGAGAAGATCCGGGACGTCATCGGCAAAGGCGGCGCGGTGATCCGGCAGATCACGGAGGAAACCGGCACCACGATCGACATCGAGAGCGACGGCACGGTCAAGATCGCATCCGTCAGCGGTGCCGCCGGGCGCGAGGCGCAAAGGCGCATCGAGCTCATTACTGCGGACGTGGAGGTCGGGCGCATCTACGAAGGGAAGGTCGCGCGGCTGATGGACTTCGGCGCATTCGTGACGATCCTGCCGGGCCGCGACGGCCTGGTGCACATCTCGCAGATCTCCAACGAGCGCGTCGAGCGTGTCAGCGACAAGCTCAAGGAGGGAGATGTCATCCGCGTGAAGGTTCTGGAGGTCGACCGTCAGGGGCGCATCCGCCTTTCCATGCGGGACGTCGACGCCGCCTGACTCGAAGGGACAGTTTCACGGGTGAGGTTTGCGGGTTCGCGGCAACCCCGTGGGTGCTCAGTCGGTGGGCTCGGAGGATGGCTGCGTGCACACCATCCTCACGCCCGGTAACTCCGTTACCCTCCCGTAAAAATCAATCGTGGGCGGAGTGCGCTCCGCTCTTCTCCTCTTCCACCAACTCCGTTCGGCCGCGTCCTGCGTTCATCAGCGTACGGTAGATTTCCTCCTGCACCGTGCGCCAGCGCTGGTAGTTCCTGTGCGCCAGGTTGTTCGCCGCTTCAGCAGACTCGGCGTCCGCGGCGTTCTTCGGCGCCGCGCGCGTATCGCGTTGCTGACTCGCAAACAGCTTCAGGCCCTGCTCCAGATAGCTGCCGATCATCCCGCGCATCGCAACACCATATGAGCAGATGATCTGCGAGAGAAAATCGCGGCTCATGAGCGGCTCCCCGCCGTGCTCCTGCTCTGCGATCACCTGGAGGAGAATCGCGCGAGTGATGTCCTCCTGTGTTTTCTTGTCGACGACGATGAAATCGATGCCATCAATGACCAGCCTCCTTATATCCACCAGGGTGATGTACCGGCTTTCGACAGTGTCATACAGGCGCCTGTTCGGATACTTCTTGATAGTGCGCGGTTCACTCATCAGTCAGCCCTCTTGGTCTGGACAAGGACCTTCCCGGTCCCAGGGCGTCAGGATCGGTTCACTTCAGCTTGCTTTTCGACGCACATACCTTATTACATTGCTGCAGCTGCAGCGAACCCAAATCGCGACACACACGCGCCGGCGGCAAGCTCAGACCGCGACCTGCCGAACACCGTGGACTCGGTCTAGATTCCAATTCGCGCAGGCCCACTCGAGCACCTCCCTGGGTGTATGGCGCTCGAGCTCCGCCGGCGGGTTCTGTTGCAGCAGGGACAACGCGGCGACCAGTTGGGAGCCGGCCTGTGCGGGCTCGAGCGCGACAGAACGCCTGGATTTCGCAAGTTTCCCACGCGCCGGCTCCACAATGAGCGGCAGATGTGCGTACCTCGGCGAGGGCAGCCCCAGCGCGCGTTGCAGCGCGATCTGCCACGTCGTGCTCTCCAGGAGATCGGCGCCCCTGATGACATCGGTCACTTGCTGCGCGGCGTCATCCACTACCACGGCCAGCTGGTAGGCAAACACGCCGTCCCGGCGCCGAATGACGACGTCGCCGAGCGCGCCAAGGTCTTGGTCGCAGCGTCCCTGGAGCCGGTCCTCGAATTGCACCGGCGGCGAGCGGTCCACCCGGAACCGCATCGCCGTCGGACCGCTGCGAGTGGGTCCAGCGCGGCA
>VBNY01000235.1:0-8302 GCA_005877705.1 Gammaproteobacteria bacterium | reverse complement strand
GGGTCCCGCGCGGCACGTGCCGGGGTAGCCCGTTTCCTCGGTATCGGCGAGCTCGCGCCGCGAGCAGCTGCATTCAAAGGTCAGCCCGGCTGTCTGCAGGGCCTGCAGAGCCTCGGCGTAAGATCCCGTGCGGCGGCTCTGGTACTGGACTTCACCGTCCCACTCCAGGCCGAAGGCCTGCAGGGTTCGCAGAATCTCTTCACCGCTGCCTGGCACGACACGGGCGGTGTCCAGATCTTCCATGCGCACCAGCCATGCTCCCGCGTGCCGGCGCGCATCGAGATAGCTGCCGACCGCCGCTACCAGCGAGCCGAGGTGCAGTGATCCGGTGGGAGAGGGCGCGAAACGCCCCACGTACGTCTGGCGCGCGCGCGATGTGGCCGAATCGGGCGCGTGCAGGCGAATCGCGCCCTAGCGGTACCGGTCGTCGCGGTCGCCGTACTGCCGCTCGCGACGCTCCCGGCGCTCCTGAGCCTCGATCGTCAGGGTCGCAACCGGGCGGGCCTCGAGGCGCTTGATACCGATCTCCTCCCCGGTCTCGAGGCAATACCCGTAGGAGCCGTCCTCGATCCGCTTCAGGGCATCGTCGATCTTGCGAATCAGCTTGCGCTCGCGGTCGCGCGTGCGCAGCTCGAGGCTGAACTCCTCTTCCTGGGTCGCACGGTCGTTGGGGTCGGGGAAATTCGCCGCCTCATCCTTCATATGCGAGACCGTGCGGTCGACTTCGACCATGAGATCCCGCTTCCAGCTGTGCAGAATCTGCCGAAAGTGCTCGAGCTGCTCCTTGCTCATGTACTGTTCGCCGCGCTTGGGGATGTACGGCTGGACGTTGCGCGGACCGGCCAGGAGGCTGCCCGGCTCGGGGGGCTCGTTGTCCTCGGCGTCGGCCGCCACTGCGGCAGTGGAGCTCGGGCGCGGTGGCGCCAGAACTTCGCTTGCAGCGCTCGGGGGCTGTTCGCGGCGCTCGCGGGTCAGCTGCGGCTCCGGCGCGGCTTGGGCAGCTCTGCGCAGCTCGATCATTTCTTCCATCGTCGCGGGACCGGGGCCCGCCGCCCTCTTGGGCGCGGCCGCCGGCTTACGAATGTGCGCCGCCGCAGCCTTGACGCGTTCAGCGGGCAGCTTGCGGGCCAGCACGGCCTTCTTGATCGCGGGCCGGCTTACCGCCTTCTTAGCCTTCGCTGACCTCGGCGCGGGTCTCTTGACCGGCATCAGTCACTCCTCAAGAGCATAAGTCTCGTGAAAAGGCATGCGCCTCGTGGCCCCGATTTTTCGCGGGCCCGGTGAAGAACGCGCGATTATACCGGCCGACTTCGGCGTGTACAGATGGGCGATTTTCTAGGGCAGCGCGCCAGGTGCCGCAGCCTGCCAGCCCGGCTGCCGGCGTTCCACGACGACGCTGGTTTGGATGCCCCCGCGCACGTTGAATCGCGCGGCGAGCCGCAGGAAGCGCGGCTGGGTGGCCGCCACGAGGTGATCCGCGATCTCATTGGTCACGGCTTCGTGAAAGGCGCCGCGGTCGCGGAACGACCAGATGTACAGCTTCAGCGACTTCAGCTCCACGCACAGCCGGTCGGGGACGTATTCGAGCTCCAGCGTTGCGAAGTCCGGCTGGCCGGTCCTGGGGCACAGGCAGGTAAACTCCGGGATCTGCATGCGGATCGTGTAGTCGCGATCCGGCGACGGGTTGGCGAAGGTCTCGAGCTGGGTTGAGGGATGTGACGGCAAACTCAATTACTCTACACTATGGATATTGTCGCGCCGCGTGCGCGGCCAAACTTCCCTCGGGGGCGACCCCGTAGAGGTCGACGCCAGCTGATGTCATTGCATACGGAAAGACTCGCGCGATGCGGCTGACCAAGATCAAGCTCGCCGGCTTCAAGTCCTTCGTCGATCCTACCCAAATCAGCTTCCCCAGCAATCTTACCGGTGTCGTAGGCCCCAACGGCTGCGGCAAGTCGAACGTGATCGACGCCGTTCGCTGGGTCATGGGCGAGCTGTCCGCCAAGCACCTGCGCGGCGACAACATGGCGGACGTGGTGTTCAACGGCTCCGCGGCGCGCAAGCCCGTCGGCAGCGCCTCGGTGGAGCTCATGTTCGACAACTCGGACGGCAAGATCGGCGGTCCCTACGCCAGCTACAACGAGATCTCGCTCAAACGCCAGGTTTCCCGCGACGGCTCGTCCGCCTACTTCATCAACAGCGCGCGCTGCCGGCGCAAGGACATCACGAACCTGTTCCTCGGCACCGGCCTCGGCTCGCGCAGCTACGCGATCATCGAGCAGGGGATGATCTCGCGGGTCATCGAGGCGAAGGCCGAGGACATGCGGGCATTCGTCGAGGAAGCAGCGGGCATCTCCCGCTACAAGGAGCGCCGCAAGGAGACCGAGAGCCGCATAGCCGAGACGCGCGACAACCTCGAACGGCTGCAGGATGTGCGCGACGAGGTCGAGAAGCAGATCCGCCACCTGCAGCGTCAGGCTGCCACGGCACGCCGCTACCAGGCCCTGAAGGAGAACGAGAGGCGGCTCACCGCCGAGCTGCTGGCCTTGCGCCTGCGTGACCTTGATGGCGGTGCCGAGGTGCACGATTCCGTCATGCGCGAGCGGGAGCTCGCCATGCAGGCCGCTCTCGCAGAGCAGCGCGCTGCCGAAGCCGCTATCGAGAAGCAGCGCGCGTTTCACACCGAGCAAAGCGACCGTGTGTCGGCCGTGCAAGGCCGGTACTACGAGGTGGGCGCGGAGATCTCGCGCCTCGAGCAGAGCATTCAACACATGCGCGAGTTGCGCGAGCGGCAGCGCACGGATCTAGCACAAGCGCACTCGACTCTCGCGGAGCTCGCGGCGCATATCGAGCGCGATGAGCTTCAACTCGCCGCCGTCCGTGAGGAGATCGCACGGCTTGCGCCCGAGCTCGCGCAGGGGCAGCTCGCCGAAGCTGCCGCTGCGCAGGCGCTCGAAGCTGCAGAGCGGGAGTTGCAGGGCTGGCAGGAGCGCTGGGGGCAGTTCAACCACGCGCTCGGTTCCGCCCATCAGACTACGGAAGTCGAGCGCGCCCGCATCGAGCAGCTCGAGAACCAGCTGCGCCGCCTCGGCGCGCAGGCGGATCGGCTGGCTCTGGAGCGCGATGCCATCGCCGCGCACGAATCCAGTGAGCAGCTGATGGTGCTGACGGAGCAGGAGTCGCTCGCACGCACCGCAAGCGATGAGCTTGCGAAAGCTTTGCATGCGGCGCTCGAGCGCGTGCAGTCGCTGCGAGCGGAGCAATTGGCGGTGGAGGAGGGGCTGGAGGCTGCGCGCAGCGAGCGGGAGCGGGCGCGCGCCGAGCTGACCTCTCTCGAAGCGGTACAGAAGGCGGCACTCTCCGACAACGCCGGCCGCGCGGCGGAATGGCTCGCCGGCACCGGGCTGGGAAGCCGGCCGCGTGTCGCGCAGATCCTGGAGGTGCAAGCCGGCTGGGAGCGAGCGGTTGAGACAGCGCTCGGTGACTATCTCGAGGCGGTGTGCGTGGACGGGCTCGACGAGTTGGCGCAGGCGCTGGAGAGTTTCTCCACGGGCCGCATCGCCCTGGTGGAGACATCCGGCGGTGGCAGCAGCGGCGGCGCGGGGACACTGGCTGCGAAGGCCAGCGGACCCGCGGGCGTAGTGGGGCAACTCGCGCACGTTCTGACCGCCGAATCGCTGACCGAAGCGTTGCAGAGGCGCGGCGCGCTCGCCCCCGGACACTCGGTCATCACCCGCGGCGGCGAGTGGGTGGGCCGTGACTGGCTGCGCCTCAGCCGCGGACCGGATCAACGCGCGGGCGTCATCGAGCGGGAGCACAGGCTGAAGACACTGCGCGCCACGGTTGCCGTGGCCGAAGAGCGCACGCATGCAGTCGAGGCGCAACTGGGCGCGGTCCGCGAGTCGCTGGCGCAGGCGGAGGGCGAGCGTGACGCCGCCCAGTCCGGCATCCAGACCGCTCACCGCAAACACGCCGATCTGCTGAGTCAACTCGAGGCGAGCCGCGCACGCGCGCAGGAGTCGATGCTGCGACGGGAGCGGCTGGAAGCAGAAGCCGCGGAGGTGGCCCAGGAGAAGGGTGTGACGCAGGAGGCTCTGTCGCGCGCCGGCTCAGAGTTCGATCGCGGGCTCCTCATGCTGGGTGAGCTGGACTCGCGCCGCCCCGACCTCGAGGGCGAGCAGGAGGAGCGGCGCGAAGCCGTCGCAACGGCGCGGGCACGCGCGCACGAGACGCAGCGCGCCGCACGCGATCTGCTCATCCGTATCGAATCGCGACGCTCCACGGAGAGTTCGGTGTCCGTGGGCCGCGACCGGATGATCGAGCAGCGCGAGCAGCTGACACGGCGCCGCGACGAGCTGCAACAGGAGCTCGCCGGGGGTGATGAGCCGATCGTGCAGCTCGAGGCGCGCCGCGACGAGAATCTGGCGCGACGGCTCGAGGTGGAGTCCGAGCTCACCGTAGCGCGGCGCTCGCTGGAGGATGCGGATGCCGAGCTGCGCTCGCTCGATGAGAAGCGGCTCGCCGCCGAGCAGTTCGTGAACCAGGCGCGCGAGGCCATGGACGCCGCGCGGCTCGCGGCGCAGGAGACTCGGGTGCGCCGCGAGGGCATCGCCGAACAATTCGCCGCTACCGGTTTCGAGCTCGCCGAAGTGCAGCACAGCCTGACCGCCGATGCGAGCGTCGTGAACTGGGAGCAATCGCTCGCCCAGGCGCGGGCCGATATCGAGAGACTCGGGCAGGTGAATCTGGCGGCGATCGATGAGCTCAAGGAGCACACCGAGCGCAAGACCTCCGCGCTCGACACGCTGGAGCAGGCCATGCGCCGCATCGACAAGGAGACGCGCACCCGCTTCGAGGAGACGTTCGAACGCATCAACGCGGGGATGAAAGAGAAGTTCCCGCGGCTGTTCGGCGGCGGGCACGCGTATCTGGAGCTGGTAGGCGATGATGTCCTCACGGCGGGCGTGGCGGTCATGGCGCGTCCCCCCGGCAAGAAGATCAGCACGATTCACCTGCTCTCGGGCGGCGAGAAGGCGCTCACCGCGGTGGCGCTCGTGTTCTCGATCTTCGATCTCAATCCCGCCCCGTTCTGCCTGCTGGATGAGGTCGATGCGCCGCTCGATGAGCACAATGTCGGGCGCTTCTGCGATATCGTTCAGGAGATGTCGTCGCGGGTGCAGTTCGTGTTCATCACGCACAACAAGTCGACGATGGAGCTCGCGTCCCAGCTCGTCGGTGTGACCATGAACGAGCCGGGTGTATCGCGCCTCGTGGCGGTCGATGTCGACGAGGCCGTGCGGCTCGCGGCGATCTGACCGTGGTGGGAACGGCGCAAGCCTCGCCATGCCCCGGGAGCGCCGGCGGGCGGCGAATCCCACAGCGCTCGCGCCGCGCGCGAGCCGGCTCTGACGCTTCCCGAGATTCGGGTGCGCGACCCCGCCCCTCCGCGCCAGTTGCCGGTGGTTGAAATCCGCGACGAGCAGAGCTCCGCCGAGAGTCTGCTGCGCCTGGTGCCCGTGCTGGAGCCTGCGGAGCCGCTCGCCGGCGAGGCCTCGGACGCGGGGGAGCCGGTGCCCGAGGGCCCGGCGGCTGCGCCCGCGGTGGGCGCGGAGCCGATCGTTGAATGGCCGCCGGATGAGGCGCGGCGAATCATCGCCCTGCGCCTGGTGGCGCCCGCGCCGGAGCGCTTGGCCGGCCACGCCGTGCGCCAGGCGCTGTGGGCGGAGGGCTTCGTGCTCGGCAAGTTCTCGATCTTCCACAAGCCGGACGAGGAGCGGCGCGCTGTGCTGAGCGCCGCGTCTCTGACGATGCCGGGCACGTTCGACCTGCAGACGATCGACTCGCAGCGCTACGGCGGCTTGAGTCTGTTTGCCGTGCTGCCGGGGCCCAAGCCTCCACCGCAGGCGTTTGACGAGTTGCTGGCGACGGCCCGCGCCCTGAACGAGCGCCTCCAGGGCGCTCTACAGGATGAGCAAGGCGGTCCGCTGACGCCGACGCGAATCGCCAGCCTGCGCGACAGCCTGAGCACGGAGACCGGCTAGTGAGCGGCGCTGCCGCGGCGCGCGTGGCGGAGCTGCGCAGCGAGATCGCTCGCCACAACAAACTCTACTTCGAGCTCGACAGCCCGCAGATCTCGGACGCCGAGTACGACCGGTTGATGCAGGAGCTGAAGGCACTGGAGCGGCAACATCCCGAGCTCATCACCCCGGAGTCACCGACGCAGCGGGTCGGCGGACAGCCTGCCGGCAAGTTCGCCAAAGTCCGCCACTCCGTTCCCATGCTGTCGCTCGCCAATGCCCTGGCGGATGAGGACGTGATCGATTTCGTCGAGCGCATCCGCCGCTTTCTGAAACTCGGCAGCGGTGTCCAGATCGACTTCACCGCCGAACCGAAGATCGATGGGCTGTCGCTGTCGTTGCGGTACGAGCGAGGCGAGCTGGTGTCCGGGGCCACGCGCGGCGACGGCTCGGAGGGCGAGGATGTCACGGCGAACGTGAAAGTCGTGGCCGACATTCCCCACAGGCTGAGCGGCGGCGGCGGCCTGCCGGAGGTCTCTGAGGTACGCGGCGAGGTCTACATGACCCGCTCCGCGTTCCTCGCGCTCAATGAGCAACAGGCGCGGGCCGGCAGGAGCGTGTTCGCAAACCCACGCAACTCGGCCGCCGGCTCCCTGCGGCAGCTCGATCCCAGCATCACGGCCGGGCGGCCGCTCGGGTTTTTCGCCTACGCCTGGGGCGAAATGAGCGCGCGGCCGGCGCGCACCCAGTGGGGCATGCTCGAGTGGTTCGCGCAGCGCGGCTTCAAGACGAATCCGTTGGCGCAGCTGCGCCACTCCGTCGAGCAGCTGCTCGCGTTTCATCGCGAGATGGAGCTCAAGCGCGCCACGCTCGACTACGACATCGACGGTGTGGTCTACAAAGTGGACCGGCTGGACTGGCAGCAGCGCCTCGGTTTCGTGTCACGCGACCCGCGCTGGGCCGTTGCCCACAAGTTTGCCGCACAAAGGGCGACGACCGTGGTGAAGGCAGTCGAGATCCAGGTTGGCCGCACCGGCGCGCTGACGCCGGTCGCGAAGCTCGAGCCGGTCACCGTCGGCGGGGTCGTGGTCTCCAACGCTACCCTGCACAACGAGGACTACATCCGCACGCTCGACGTGCGCATCGGTGACACCGTCACGGTGCAGCGCGCAGGGGATGTCATTCCGCAGGTTCTGGGCGTCGTGCGCGAGCGTCGGCCGCAAGATGCCCAGCCCTACCAGTTCCCGCAGATCTGTCCCTGTCCGCTGAAAACCCGGGTCGTGCGCGAGCAAACGGCGGCGGGCGAGCAGGGAGCGATCGCGCGCTGCTCGGGAGAGTTCGCCTGTCCCCACCAGCGCATCGAGCACCTGCGGCACTTCGTGTCGCGCCACGCGTTCGACATCGAGGGACTGGGTGAAAAACAGATCACGCTGTTCTTCGAACAGGGCTGGATCAAGGAGCCGGCCGACATTTTCACGCTCGCCGCGCGCAACCGCGCCATCCAGCTCGAGGAGCACGAGGGTTTCGGCGAGGTATCGGTACGCAAACTCTTGGCCGCCATCGAGGCGCGGCGCGAGATTTCGCTCGAGCGCTTCATCTACGCCCTTGGCGTGCGCCACGTCGGCGAGACCACGGCGCGCGCGCTGGCGCGGGGCTATGGGAGCTGGAGCGCGCTGCACGCCGCATGCCTCGCGCTGGCGCAGGGCGATGTCGAGGCGCGGCAGGAGATGGACGCCATGGACCAGATCGGCGCTACGGTGATCGAGAGCCTGGCAAGCTATTTCTCGGACCAACACAACGCCGGGATCGTCGAGCGGCTCACGGCTCAAGTGCGGGTTCGTGCCGCCGAGCGGCCGGCGCGTGACTCGGCGCTCGCCGGCAAGACCATCGTCTTCACCGGCAGCCTGGAGAAGATGACTCGCGACGAAGCCAAAGCCCTCGCCGAACGCCTCGGCGCGAAGGTCAGCGGCAGCGTCTCGAAGAAGACCGATCTCGTGGTTGCAGGACCCGAGGCGGGCTCAAAGCTGAAGAGAGCCGCCGAGCTTGGAGTGCGGGTGCTCGATGAGCGGCAGTTTCTCGAGTTGGTAGAGAGCGGCTAGAGTTTCTTGTCGACCTTGGCAGTGCGCAGGAGCTCATCCGTGTAGGCCTTGAATTTCTTGTTCTGCACGAGCTGCTCGAGGCGCTGGCGCACTTGATCGAAGGAGGGCGCGGCGAGATCGCGTGTCTCGACGAGCTGGATCACGTGCCAGCCGTACTGCGTCTGCACCGGCTTGTGCGTGAACTCG
>VBNY01000037.1 GCA_005877705.1 Gammaproteobacteria bacterium | reverse complement strand
CGCACGCTGGCGCCGCGCCTGCCGGCGCCGAGCAGTGACTCCACGACCGCGCGGTCCGACAGATAGAACATTGCCAGGGCGACGGAATCTCCGCGCCCCGCAGCCTCCAGATGCTCGAGCAGCGCCACGCGGATCGCGCCCTCCGTGAGCACCTGCACCCGCGCGGTCCGCTCCGTGTTGCCGTCGGCGTCCGTGTCGGGCGGGTGTGAGGCATCCCCGGAGCGGCTCGGCGGCAGATCGATGTTGCCTTGCCAACCGGAAAAGCGCGCGACCGCCAGCTCGCCGTCGAGCAGCGATCTGACCGCGGGACCTGTGATCTTCGCCGCGACGTTGGAGTGCGCGCTGCTGGCATCGTGCGGATTCGCGGATGCCACGATGCCGATGAGCCCGCCGCGGCCGTCGTCCGCGACGATGACCTTGCGCTGGTTGGCCTTGAAGTTGACTAGCTGGGCCCAGGAGCCGAAGGTGACGGCCGCAGCGCTCTCATCGAGCGGACTCGGCAGCCAGCCCTGACCGCGGGCATCGCGGCTCCACCAGCCGATCGCCAGCCGCCACAGGCTCGAGTAGATCAAGTTGGAATCCCGCAGCCGGTCGAGGTCGGTGACCACGACGTCCACGCCGGCCGCCCGCAGCAGCCGCAGATCAGCCGACGGTGCGGCGCCGTAGAGCTCGTTCACCGGGTCCGTGACGAACAGCACCTTGAGAGCGGGAAGCTGGCGCCGCCGCTCCAGCAGCGCATCGCGCAGCTCGCCGGAAATCGACCGTAGCGGCGCCGATGAGGCCTGCAACGCGCCGCGGCGGCCGTTGAACAGAAAGTAGTCCAGCACGAGGAACTCGCGCGCCGTGCGCACCACCTTCAGCACTTCGTCGAAGATCGCCTGGCTCGAAACCGGCCGGCCGTAGGCGTCGGCCGCGGTGATGTCGGCTATGAAGCTCACGTCAGGGGCCGGCACGGTGTACCGGACGGACTCGGTTCGCAGTCCCGGCGGCAGCGGCTTGTTCGCCTCCCAGCAGGCGGTCCCGGCCCAGATCCCGGCGAGCCCCAGGTAGATGAGCCGGCGCCACATGCGAGCTCGGCGCACGCCTCCCGGCCCCGCGAAATTGATCACCGCGGTCGACTCAAGCCGACCGGCTGGCTGACTCGTCGGCGTGCCGCAGCAGATGTCCGAACGGCGCAATGCCGGTCGCCTGGCGGGTCAGGAGCGCGAGCAGCTCCTCGGCGGTGCAGGGCTCCCCGAACAGTTTGCCTTGCGCATAGTGGCAGGCATGCGCGCGCAGGAAATCGAGCTGCCGCAGCGATTCGACGCCCTCCGCGATCACTTCCATGCCCAGACTGCGCCCCATCTCGATGATGGTGCGCACGATCGTCGCATCGCCCGCATCCTCGCTCACATCGCGCACGAACGACTGATCGATCTTGAGGGTGCCGATCGGAAACTGCTGCAGGGCAGAGAGCGACGAGTAGCCCGTGCCGAAGTCGTCGATCGACAGGTGCAGCCCCATCGCGTACAGCTCATCCAGCAGGCGCACGGTGCGCTTGGCGTCCGCCATCAGCGTGGTCTCGGTGATCTCGAGCTCGAACGCGGTCGGTGAGACGCCATGGCGGCGGAACACGGAGCGGCAGCGCAGGATGAAGCTCGCCTGGCGCAGCTGCTTGAGGGACAGGTTGAGCGAGATGCGCCCCGGGTCCCCGCCCTCGTTCTGCATGTGGCGATAGTCCATGCAGACGCGGTTCAGCACCCATTCGCCGATGTCGAGTATGAGGTTGGTTTCCTCGGCGAGCGGGATGAACTGCGCGGGCGGGATGTCGCCGTGTCCGGGCAGGCGCCAGCGCAGCAGCCCTTCGGCGCCGATGATGCGCCCCGAACGCACGTCGATCTTCGGCTGATAGCGGATCACCAGCTCATCGCGCTCCAGCGCGCGGCGCAGCTTGCTCTTCAGCATCAGCCGCTCGACGGCCGCGGCGTTCATCTCCGGGGAGTAGAACGCGAAAGTGTTGCCGCCGTTCTGCTTCGAGTAGTACATGGCCGCATCCGCGTTGCGGATGAGGTCGATGACGTTCTCGGCGTCCCGCGGGCAGAAGGCGATGCCGATGCTCGCGGTCAGGAAGACTTCGTGCTGGTTCAACTGGAACGCGCGGCTGACCTCGGTCAGGATCGAGCGCGCCAGGTGCGCGATGGGACCGCGGTTATCCGCATCCGCGGGCAGCCCTTCGACGAACAACGCAAACTCATCGCCCGCGAGGCGGCCGACGATCGTCTCCTTGGGAACGGAGCGCGTGAGCCGCTCGGCGAGCACCTCGAGCACGCGGTCGCCCGATCCGTGGCCAAACGTGTCGTTGACCTCCTTGAAACGATCCATGTCGAGGTACAACAGAGCCACCACCTGACCGCTGCGCAGGCCGCGCGCGATCGTCTGCTGCAGCAGATGGTGAAACTGCATCCGGTTCGGGATCTTGGTCAGCGCGTCGTACCTGGCCAGATAACGGATGCGCCGCTCGGCGCGCTTTCTGTCGGTGATGTTGCGCGCGACGAAGATGTTGCCCTGGAACTGCGGGTCGGCGCTTTCGATGCGCGAGCCCGTGAGCGACACCGGGATCGTCTGGCCGTTGCGTGTCCGGACGATCGTCTCGCGGGTTTCCTGCGCGGCCTGCAGCAGGTCGAAGCCCTCGCGCTCGCGCTCATCGAGCATGGCGACGATGCTGCGGCCGAGGATCTCTTCCTCGCCGAAGGCGAGCAGCTTGCAGGCCGCCGAGTTTGCGACCTTGATCACGCCGTCCGGCGAGGTCACGAACACGGCATCGGTCATGCTGTTGAGCACGCTGTGCAGGTAGTTCTTGTTGATCGTGGATTGCCGCAGGCGCGCGCGCATGCGCTCGAGCGCCTGCTGCAGCTCCCCCACCACGTCGTGGCGCAGCACCTCGACGGGTCGTGTGTAATCACCCTGTCCGATGCGCTCGGCGCCCTTGATGAGCGCCACGATGGGGCTCTCGAGCTGGTTGGCGGCCCGCCACGCGAGCGCGGCGCCGGCCAGCGCCACGAGCAGGGCCAGAGATGCCGCGAGCAGCAGCGCCGCGCGGAACTGCCTGGTGCCCGCCGCAGCGAGCCGTCCGGCGAGACTCACTTGCCATGCCGGGGTGGCCTGCTCGAGCACTACTCGAGTCTCGCCGAATGTCTCGGGCGTCGCCGCCCCGGGGATGTTCTCCACCATCTCGCGCACCGGACTGCTCGCCTCCTCGCGCAGCACTCCGGCTGCCGACGATTGGGGTGGCCGGCTCCAATGGAAGACAGTGGCTCCCGCGCGGTCGGTGACCGAGATGGCGGTGACCGTCTGGTCGTCCATGAACGGCTGCAGCCGCCGAGCCACCGTGGCGCTGTCTTGTACGCGAAGCGCGCCCGCGATCGAATCGGCGGCATGGGAGGCCGTGCGCCGGGCGCGCGCACGCAGCTCGAGGGCTACACGCTCGCGCGCGGTGCTCTCCGCCATCGCACCAAGACCGCGGCTGTCGGCGTCGTGGCGCCAGGCGAGCAGCACGGTGACGGCAGCCATCGAGAGCAGTACGGCCGCGAAGGCGGCACTCGCGTACTTCAATTTGAGGCTGATGGCAGTCACGTACGTCTCGGCAGCCGGGTGGCGTGCCGATTATCCCCATATGCTTATAGTGGGATCGATCTTACCCGCCGCGCGGCCGCGAAGGCTAGACGAACGACCCCGGGGGCTCGAGGCGAGGACCTAAGGTGAGGACCTGAGGTGGGCCTAAGTGGTCAGTATCCCCGGCTGGACCAGACCCTTTTGATGTAACCGAGCATCAGGCCGCGCATCGTGGTCATCGCCTCGTCCGAGGCGGCGAAGATGGGAGGGTTGCGCCTGAGCAGCTTCCAGTTCTCGCTGCGCAGAATCTGCCGCAGATACTCCACGTTGCGGTCGATCGCTTCCATGTAGGGGTTGCGGCCGCCGTAGAGGATCTCGAGATAGCGGTACACGCCCCGGAACTCCCCGTCGAGGCGCTTGGTGCGCACTTCCGCCACAAACTCCGGTGTCTGCCGCAGCAGGTCCAGCCCGGAGGCGTATTTGACCTGCCTGCCGCCATTGGCCGCCAGCGGCAGCGCCACCCCGCCGAGCACGAACTCGGCATAGAGCCGGTCGCGGCATTTCTCCAGATAGCAGCGGTCCGCGATCTGGGCGATCATGTCGGCGGTGCCGAGCATGTGCCCGATCACGATGTCGCGCGGATCGCTGACAATGGCTTCGATCCGTGCGAACGGCACTTCGTAGCCCGTGAAATGGACGATCTCGCATGCGGTCGGTGCCCACGCTCCGAAGCCGAGCACCGGCAGATACTCTTGCAGAAAGCGGGCACCCCGCGAAACGTGCGTGCGCGTGAACTCCGCGCCGTTGCGTGACTGGTGCTCGTCCGCCCGGCGCAGGTAGCCCACGTCGTGGAATAAGCCCGTGATGAGCCCGACGACCGCGCGCTCGCCGCCCAGACGGGCCGGCTCCTCCTGCTGCCGCTCATAGCCCACCATCAGTCGGGCGAGCGCCAGCGTTATGTCAAGTGAGT
>VBNY01000036.1:2917-7666 GCA_005877705.1 Gammaproteobacteria bacterium | reverse complement strand
TCTCGACCGCGCCCGGGACGCCATCGGACAGCCCGTGAGCACCGCCGAGCCGTGGCACGTGTGGCTCGCCCATCCGGAGCTGGCCGAGCACGTCGACTTCATCGGCGTGCACCTGCTGCCGTACTGGGAGGGAGTGCCCGTCGATGCGGCGGTCGAGTATTCGTTCCGGCAATTTCGCCGCCTGCAGGCCGCCTTTCCCGGCAAGCCGATCGTGATAGCCGAGATCGGCTGGCCGAGCCGCGGCCGCACCCGCGAATCCGCGGTTGCCTCGGATGCCAACGAGGCGCTGTTCCTGCGCCGCTTCCTGAAGCGCGCCGAGCAGGAACAGATCGTCTATTACGTGATGGAAGCCTTCGATCAGCCCTGGAAGGCGTACCAGGAAGGGGCGGTCGGCTCGTACTGGGGCGTGTACGACGTCAACCGCAATCCCAAGTTCGAGTTCACCGCGCCGATCGTGCGCGTGCCGGAGTGGCACATCCTGGCCGCCATTTCCGTGGCCGTCGCGCTGCTCGTGCTCGGCATCCTCTACCTCAACAGCGAAACGCTACGCAACCGCGGGCGCAGCTTCCTCGCGATCGTGGTGTACACGGCCGCCACGATCGCGGTGTGGGTTTTCTACGATTTCACGCAGCAGTACATGACCGTCTCCAGCGTCGTCGCCGGCGTGCTGCTGCTGCTCGGAATGCTGGGCGTCATTCTGGTGCTGCTCGCCGAAGCGCACGAGTGGGCCGAGGCCCACTGGGTCACGTACCGGCGCCGCCTGGGCGCGCCGGCGCTCGCGTGCAGCGATCCGCAGCCGATGGTTTCCGTGCACGTGCCGGCCTACAACGAGCCGCCCGAGATGCTGATCGAGACGCTCGATGCGCTCGCCCGGCTCGATTATTCCAACTACGAAGTGCTCGTCATCGACAACAACACGCCGGAGGAGCGCGTGTGGCGGCCGGTCGAGGCGCATTGCGCCAAGCTCGGCAGCCGCTTCCGGTTCCTGCATGTCGCGCCGCTTGCGGGCTTCAAGGCCGGCGCCCTCAACTATGCGCTCGCCCGCACGGCCCCCGAGGCGCAGATCGTTGCGGTCATCGACAGCGACTACGTCGTCGATCCGCGCTGGCTGCGGGATCTGACGCCCGGATTTCAAGATCCGCGCAGCGCCATCGTGCAGGCGCCGCAGGACTATCGCGACCAGGGGCTGAGCGCCTTCAAGGCCATGTGCTACGCCGAGTACCGCGGTTTCTTCCACATCGGGATGATCACGCGCAACGAGCGCAATGCCATCATCCAGCACGGCACGATGACCATGGTGCGGCGCCGGCTGCTCGAGAGCACGGGCGGCTGGGCGGAATGGTGCATCACCGAGGACGCAGAACTCGGCCTGCGGATCTTTGAAGCCGGCTACGAAGCGACCTATGTGCCGACGAGCTACGGGCGCGGGCTGATGCCGGATACTTTCATCGACTTCAAGAAGCAGCGCTTCCGCTGGGCATACGGGGCGATGCAGATCCTCAAGAGGCACGCGCGCGCGCTGTTCACGGAAGGCGGTCCGCTGTCGGCCGGGCAGCGCTATCACTTCGTGGCCGGCTGGCTGCCGTGGGTCGCCGACGGATGCAACCTGCTGTTCAACATTGCAGCTCTCGCCTGGTCCGCCGCGATGGTGCTCGCTCCGCGGCAGATCGATCCGCCGCTCGTCATGTACTCGGTGCTGCCTCTGTCGCTGTTCACGTTCAAGCTCGCGAAGCTCGTGCACCTGTACCGGGTCAGAGTGGGCGCGAATTTCCGCCAGTCACTGGCGGCGGCGATCGCCGGACTCGCGCTCACGCACACGATCGGGGTCGCGGTCGTGAAGGGCCTGCTCACGCGCGGTGAGCCGTTCTTCCGCACGCCGAAGAAGCGTGGATCGCAGCGGCTGCTGCCCGCGCTGGCCGCGGCGCGCGCGGAAACGTTGATGATGCTAGGCCTGTGGCTTGCGGCGTGGGGTGTGGCTCACTCCCCGCAGACCGAAGGTCTGCAAGGTCCCGATCGGCTGGCGTGGATCATCGTGCTGGTGATCCAGTCGGTTCCGTATGCCTCGTCCCTCATCGCCTCCCTCACCGGCGCATTCTCGCTGCCGGCGCGCCTGCTGGGCGTCGGCTACCGGCCCACGGCTGCCCCGCCGAGGCGCGCGGAGCCGGATTCCGCCACCTGATATTGCGGCGCACGCAGCGCTCGGTGGCCGATCCAACCGTGAGCACCCAAGGCCGGACCCGGCTGAAGGCGATTGCAGCGATGACCACGGCGGTCGCCGCGTTCTCCGGCCTGGACGCGACGCTCAAGCTGTTCTCGCAGCATTACCCCCCCATGCAGGTCGCCGTGCTGCGCGGACTGGCCTCGCTGCCGTTCATGCTGCTGCCGGTGCTCGCCCTGGGGCGCCTTGCCGATCTGAAACCGAGGCGCTTCGGGATGCATCTGCTGCGCGGCGCCCTCTCGGTAGCGGTGCTGGGCGGATTCATTTACGCCGTGCGCGTGCTGTCGCTGGCGAATGCGTACTCGATCTTCCTGGCCGCCCCGCTCATCGTCACTGCGCTTTCCGTTCCGCTGCTCGGAGATCGCGTCGACTGGCGTACCTGGTTGGCCATCAGCATCGGGCTAATCGGGGTGCTCACGATGTTGCGTCCGTCAGCATCCGCCCTCGTCACCCTTGGTGCGCTCGCCGCGCTGCTGTCGGCAACGGCTTACTCGTTCAGCGCAATCGCGTTACGGGTCCTCACCCGCACGGACACAACCGCGAGCGTCGTTTTCTGGACGTTGGGTCTGATGACCGTATTCGCCGGGGTCATCGCCGCCCCGCAATGGGTGCCTCTGCAGCGCGCGCACCTGAAATGGCTCGTGGCGATGGGCGCGTTCGGGAGCATAGGCCAGCTGCTGTTCACAGAGGCGTTTCGCTCCGCGCCGCCCTCGATCGTTGCGCCGTTTGAATACACCGCGCTGCTGTGGGGTGTCGCGATCGACTGGGCGATGTGGGATGTGCTGCCGGCCGGTCGGATCTATCTCGGGGGCAGCATCGTGATCGCGAGCGGTCTGTACCTTATCTGGCGCGAGCGTCTGGGGAGCACCGCAGTCGCCGCATCAGGTGCGGCCGCACCGTGATGATCACATCCCCACACTTTTGACAAGTCTTGCGCGCCGGCGGCTTCGCCGTGAGCATGCGCGCCATGCCAGCCGCAGGACTCGAGAGGCAGATAGAGCGGTACCTGCACGAATACATCCCGCTGTCAGCCGCAATGGGGGTTCGGGTAGAGAGCGCGACAGTCGAGCGGGTGCAGCTGTCCGCGCCGCTTGCACCCAACGTCAACCACAACGAGACGGTGTTCGGCGGCAGCGCCGCAGCGCTGGCGACACTCGCCGCCTGGACCTTGTTGCACTTGAGGCTCGAGCAGGCCGGCTGCGATGCGCGGCTCGTCATCCAGCGCAGCTCGATGGAATACGAGCGACCGATTCCGGGAGACTTCGAGGCGATCTGCAGATTCTGCGACGAGGCGGCCTGGGGGCGTTTCCGGGCGACGCTCGAGCGGCGCGCTCGGGCGCGCTTGAGGCTCACCGCGTATCTCGCCCGTGAGGGACACAGAGTGGCGTCCTTCGAGGGGGATTTCGTCGCCTTTCGCAGGACCGCAGCTAAATAGGGAGCAGCATCGGCGGAGCGCCATCGGTGGCGATCAACCGGCGCGAAAGTTTCATCGCTGCGCGCCTTCTTGGTTAAGAAATTGTTACTCAAAAAGTCACTCACGCACCAGTCACGCGTGCTGACTGTTGTCCCCTCTTCACAAAAGCTGCAAAGAAGGGCACAGTGCCGCACGTCGGCCGGATCGTCGTTGGAGGCTGCTGCTCCATCGTGGATACCGCAGCTCACAAACAAGGGGAAAACTCACCATGAGCAACGCTGATATTCGGGGACGATTCATCTGGCACGAGCTGATGACGACTGATCCGCAGGCCGCCGGCGCGTTCTACTCGAAGGTCCTGCCGTGGCGCACCCAGCCCTCGGGGATGCCTTCCTACACGCTGTGGATCGCGGGCAAGACTCAGACAGGCGGGCTGATGGCGCTGGCGCCCGATAGCGCCCCTGGCACACCCCCTCACTGGCTGGTCTACATTGGCACGCCCAGCGTCGATGCCACCCTGATGGAAGCGCAGCGGCTCGGCGGCAAGGTGCTGAAGGGCGCCACGGACATCCCGAATGTCGGCCGCTACGCGGTCCTGTCTGATCCCCAGGGAGCGACCTTCGCCCTCTACACACCGGCCAGTCCACCGGCCGGCGGCCCGGGCTCGGGAGCATCCGGGGAATTCTCCTGGCACGAGCTCACAACCACCGATCCGCAGGCAGGCCTGCGCTTCTATTCCGAGCTGTTCGGCTGGACGAGGGGTCCCGGCCACGACATGGGCGGCACCATGGGCCTCTACCAGATCTTCACCCAGGGAGGGGCTCAGGTCGGAGGCATGTATCGCGTGCAGGACGCGTCCACACCCCCGCATTGGCTGGGTTACGTACGAGTAACGGATGCCGCGAGGACGGCCGCCGCCGCCAAGGCTGCCGGAGGCCGAGTGCTGCACGGACCGGTCGAGGTCCCCGGCGGTAGTTGGATCGCCATGCTGCTGGATCCGCAGGGCGGCGCCTTCGCCGTCGTCGAGCCGCCGAGAGTCGCTGCCGCGAAAGGGCCGGCCGTCGAGTCCAAACCGAAGCCGGCAGCCGAGCCTGCCACGCCCGCTGCGCAGCCGTCA
>VBNY01000036.1:0-2905 GCA_005877705.1 Gammaproteobacteria bacterium | reverse complement strand
AATCAAGCCCGCTGCACGCACCGCACCTAAACCCGCCGCGGCAAAGCGCAGGCCAGCGCGTGGCAAGACAGCGGCGAGAAGCGCCTCGAAGAAGAAGCGCCCGGCGGGGAAGCGCGCGGCTGCCAGCAGGAGCACCAGCGCCAAACGGGGCAAGTCCGCGGGCAAGAAGCGTCCCGCGGCAAAGCGTGCCGGCACGAAGAAGAAAGCGCGAGGCAAGAAGTAGGACGAAACCACCCCACGGGATCGAGCGGCGTTACGCCCGACAGACGGGGCCCCCGCGAAATTGTGCATCCTGATGACCTGCTCGGCACTGGCCAGTCGCGTCTAGCACAATTTCGTGGGGTGTCCTGCTCGACGCTCGATTTCGCGGGGACCCCGGGGGTTCATTAGACTCTGACCAGCGGTCGGCCGAAGTTCTCGCCGCGCATGGCCATGTACAGGCGCGCGGGCGCGTTCTCCAGCCCCTCGACGATGTCCTCCTTGCATGCGAGGCGTCCCGCACCGTAGCAGGCGATCGCCTCTCGCAGGAATTCCCCGCGACGATGCTCGTAATTTTGGACGTTCACGCGCAGAACGCGCAGCGCGTCTGTTCGCGGTGAATAGCCCGTGCGGCGCACGAGCTCCGCGGGGTCGGTTCGCCTCACGCTGTTGAGCACGACGCGCCCGCCCGGCGCCACGTGGTGGCCTGCAACGATCGTCTCGAGCAACTCGCCGCCGGAACTGTCGAAGTACACGTCCACTCCGTGTGGGGCGAGCTGCTTCAGTCGTGCGGTCAGGCTTTCACAGCGGTAGTTGATGCAGGCCGAGAACCGTGCGTGACGCAAGACCCAATCACACTTCTCCTTGGAGCCGGCAATGCCGATGGCGCGCGCTCCCTTGAGCATCGCAATCTGTCCGGCCATCGCACCGGCTGCGTTGGATGCCGCGGACACCAGCACCGTTTCACCAGCCCGCAGCGCGCCGAGATCGAGCAGACCGAAGTAGGCGGCCATGCCGGGAGGCCCGAGGATGCCGAGGGCGGTCGATGCGGGAGTCTGTCCAGGGTGCAGCCCCGTGACGTGTCGGCCGTCGGAGGCGCATAGTTGCTGCAGACCGCATTCGAGCACAACGTTCTGGCCTGCGCTGAACACGTCGTGCCGCGACTCGATGACCTCACACACGCCCAGGGCCGGGACCAGGTCGCCGGGCTTGAGCGCATCCGGGGACACACCGCCGGCCGGCGCACACAAGAATGGATCGAGCGCGAGCCAGCGGGCTCGACACAACAGGCCGCCGTTCGTCAGGCGCGGCGCCGGGGCTTCGACCAGCTCGAAATCACCGGGCCCGGTCGGTGGGCGCTTGATTCTGATCTGCAGGTTCTGCATGGCGCCTTTGACCGTGCGCGCGGCCTCACTGCGAGGCCGCCTCGGCGGCGCGCCTCTGCTGCTGCGCCTGAGCATTCGCCGCGTCGATCTGCTGCTGGATCCGAGCCTCAGTCTGCTTCGCTTGCCTGGCCTCCTCCGCCTTGGAGACTCCCCCCGCTGCGGCGGCCGCGCCGGTTTCGGCCAGCCCGCATCCGGCGAGCAACCCGGTCAAGGCAAGGACGGCGAGTGATCTGAGCATGAGAACCCCTCCGGTAGCGCTCCAAATGTACGCGTCCGAACCGTGAGCGCAAGGGCGGCGTGCGGAACCTCGCGGGCTTTTTATGGGTTAGTGGCAACCCGTGGCACTATGCTGCGCCCCCGACCGCCACCCCACGAATTTTCCGGAGCACTTCGATGGCGAGAGGAACGGCTGCGAGCCGCCACGTTGAAACCGAGCCGCGCGTACGCCGCGGCTACTTCGAGTGCCGCTACGGGCAATTACACGTGCACAACGCGATCCCGCCCGGAGGCGGCTTCGAGGAAGGCACGCCGCTGCTGTGCCTGCATAAAATCCCGCTGTCGGGACGCGAGTTCGAGCGTTTCCTGGCACTTGCCGGCCGGGATCGCTCGGTGTATGCGCCGGATCTTCCCGGGTTCGGCGACTCCGATCCGCCGTCGGTCCGTCCGCAGATCGTCGATTACGCCGCGGCGATCGGCGATTTCCTGGACAGCATGCGGTTCCGGCAGATTGACGTGCTCGGCCATCAAGCCGGAGCGCTCATCGCCACGGAGCTGGCCGTCGCGCGGCCCACGCAGGTGCGCCGCCTTGTGCTGGTGTCGGTGCCGCTTTGGACGGAAGCCGAACGCGAGCCGCTGCGGCGCACTCCACCGCCGGCCCCACCAGCGCTCGATGCGAGCCAGGTGCCGACCGAGTGGCAGCGCACCCTGCAGGCGTACGGACAGGGTGTTCCCGTCGAGATCGTCGCGCACGCGTTCGCCGACAAGCTTCGCCATGGCGCTCAAGCCGCCTGGACCACGAGCGCGGCAGCTCAGTACCCGCTTCGTGAGCGGCTGGGGGGGATCACCCAGCCGGTGCTGGTGCTGCGCCCCCGCGATGACCTGTGGGATGCCACGATGCGGGCCCGAGACCTGCTGCCCAGGGCCCGTCTCACTGATCTGCAGGATCAGGGGCCGGGCCTGTTCGAGGCCGCGCCTCAGGTCGCGGTCGATGCGATCAGAGACTTTCTGCGCGGCTGACAGCGGATTTCGCGATTTCCGTCACACATTGTATCTTGTGTAAGCGGTTTCAAACGCGCTGCAGCGCTACACTTTTCTGCACAAGGAACCTCAAGGGGAAGGCGCAATTCCGATGAGCGTACAGCGCCCATCGCCGCCGGCGGCGAACGCGGATATCGAGATCACCGCGGAGCTTCCCGTGCTCGACGTTGCCGCCTACGAGGCCGCGGCGAGCGAACGCCCCGGCACCTCCGATACCTGGATCATCCCGCCGCAGCCTCGGGTTGCCCCGCACACTGGCGATGGCGAGGTCGACATCGACCGCA
>VBNY01000035.1 GCA_005877705.1 Gammaproteobacteria bacterium | reverse complement strand
AGCTCATCAGAAACCTTACCTCGCCGCACGAGTAGCTCTGCGCCGCACGCTTCAGTAAAAACTGCGGACCGTCATCACCGCGGCGGCGCTGCCGATCAGAACGCACACCGTGAGCAGCGCCAGCTGCCATCGCTGCCGTCGCCAGGACGCTGCGTCCTGGATCTCGGGAATGACCCCGAGCGGGGCGACAGACATGACCCGACGGATGTCGCGGCTGCCGCGCACGCTCTGGTCCAAGCTTTCGACGACGACGACGGCCGTAAACCCCAGCAGCGTCGCAAGCATCAGTCCCAGGCCCGCGATCGCCGTGCGTCTGGGCTTGCCCGGCTTGGCCGGCACCGCTGGAGGTTGCACCACACGCAGCTCGTCACTGCGTCCACTGGCGATCGCCGCGCTGGTCAGCTCCGAGTCCATCTGCGACTTGAGCAGCTCGTCGTATTTGGTGCGCGCCAGGTCCAGATCGCGCGTCAACGTTTTGTATTCGCGCTCCACCTGCGGCGTCGCTTCGACCCGCTTCTCGAGTTGATCGAGCTTGGCGCGCAACTCCGCCTCACGCCGCTCGAGGCCCGCCTCCTGCGTATCGACGGCGTTGATCTGCGTACGCAGCTGCACCACTGCCGGGCTGCCGGCGGGGTTGCCCGCGGTGCTTTCGCCCGCGGCGATGCGCGTCTCGAGCGTCTTGATCTGGCGCTCGATGCGCTTGATGTCGGGGTGATCCTCGCTGTAGCGCTGGCGCGCCTGGGCGAGAATCGACTTCTGCGCCGCAAGCTGCGCGGGCAGCGACAGGCTGTCGACCGCCCCGCCGCCGGCGTGCAGCGCATCGATCTGGCGGCGCAGCGCGATCATGTCCGGGTGGTTCTCGTCGTAGGTCGCCAGCCGGCGGTGGTAGTCGGCCTGCAGCTGCGCCAGCAGACCCTCGTCGGTGCCGGCGTTGCGCGCCTGCTCGAGCTGCTGCTGCAGAAAGATCTTGTCCTGGCGCGCAGCGCGCAGCTGCTGCCCGACATCGGCGAGGTCGCGCTCGGTGCGATCCATGACGTTCAGGTTCAGGTCCGTGAGCTCCGGCAGCTCGCCGAAGTTGCGCCCCTTGAACTGCGCCAGCCGCGCCTCGAGCTGCGTGATCTGACCGCGGTAGCGTTGCGTCTCGCTGTTGTAGAACTGGGCCGCCGCCTTGGCGCGCACCAGCAGGTTCGAGCGGCTCGCAGCCAGGAACGCATCCGTGAGCAGCGTCGCGAATTTCTGCGCAGTTTGCGGGTCGCGGCTGCCATAGGAGACGGTGAACGCGGAGATGATCTCGCGTTCCCGCCCCGTATCCGGATCGAGGACGGGCACGCGCACGGTCTCGACGCTCGTGCGGTTGACGATATCCTGCAACGCATCCGCGCGCGTCTCGCCCGGCGGCACGAGATTCGGCATCCGCTCGAGCAGCTTGCCGAGGTTGGGCGCGCTCAACACGAAGTTTGCCAGGCTGTTGACATACTGGTCCATGTAGGCCTTTTCCCTGCGGACACGCTCCTTGTCGGTGGGCAGCTCGCCCGACACCGTGGCATCCTTGAAGGTGATGAGCCCGGTCGACAGGTAGATGTCCGGCAGCCCGAGCGCGAGCGCCACGGCGACCGCGGCGATCGGCAGCACGCTCGCCGCGAGCAACATGCGCCGGCGCTTGAGGGCCGCGAAGTAGTCGGAAAACTCCGGCGTATGCACGGCTTGCGGCTCAGTCACTCATGTCTCTCCGTTCCAACACCGTAGCTGAGCGGCAGCGGCTCGAAGCGGCTCACGGGCTGATAGATGATCGACAGCGCCACGGCGTTGGCGGCGGCGTGCGGCTCGCCCTGGAAATGCTGCCACGTGTAATCGTACGTACCGCTGAGCCGGTAGTTGCGGGTGATGCGCAGCTCCAGCCCGGCGCTGCCCGCCACGTAATCGCTGCCTTGAATGGCAATCGCCTTCTGCTCGGCGCCGCGCAGGCGCACGGCGCGCACGCCCACGAAGCCCGACAATCGCGGCCGCAGCCCGCGCAGCATTCGAAAGCGCAACTCGTCATGCACCGCGACGGCGCCAGCGGCGCTCGGCGCGAGGTCGCGCATGGCATCCAGCACGAACTGCGTGATCTGATACGAGCAGCTGATCCCGGCTCCGCCGACGGCGCCGGTGCTGCCGAGAGTTCCCACAGCGGTGCGCGCTGCGGTGCGATCGGCGCCCAGGCGCAGGTAGAGGTTTGCGATGCGCGAACGGCGCACGTCCCACTGCGTCTCGATTCCGTAGCGAGCGGTCGAGTTCGGCGAGCCGTCGGGCTCGAACCTGGAGCCGACCGCGCGCACGGTGAAAGTGGCCCGCGGGCTCACGTCGAACGCCATGCCGGCGCTGCCGTACGCATTGCGAAAGCCCATCTGCTGCAACAGATTCCTGTTGAAAGAGGCGTTGAGGTACTCGGCATCGAGGTGCAGATGCCGCCGCGGAGTGAAATCGTAGTTCAGCAGCGGCGCCACGCGCGCCAGCCGGCGGCGGTTGTATACGTTGACGCGCCCGCTGGTGCCGCCGACGATCTCCCCCAGTCCCACTCCCGGGAAGTTGGCGGGCAGCAGCTCCGAGGAAATCACATTCTCGTCGGCGTACTGGGCCGTCGCGCCCACAGCGGACTTCTGCGTACGGTACTCGCCATCGAGGTCGAGGAGGCGCCCGACACGCGCACCCGGTCGGCGGATGTTTCCGCGAGCCGATAGTTGTCGTTGGCGGTGCCGCCCACCTCGAGCCGCGGATTCAAATCCCAGCTCGCCGCAGCGGCGCGCGCCGCGGCCAGGCAGAGCGCGGCGGCCGCGAGCGCGCCGTTCGACACCGGCGCCTGCCGCCTACGGTACGACGACGACATCACCCGCCTGCAGCGTGATGTTCTGAGCGAGGTGCCGACCCCGAATGACTTCCGGGTAGCGGAACGGGATCGCCTGCTGCTCGCCGCCATCCGCGCGCCTGAGGATCATGATATCGCCGAGCGCGGCGTACGGCGTCGTGCCGCCGGCCATGCTGAGGGCCTGCATCACATCGACGCGCGGGTTGACGACGAAATCCCCTGGCTTGTTCACCTGGCCGATCACGTACACCTTGTTTCCCTTGATCTCCTGCACCGACACCGTCACGACGGGATCGGAGATGTATTTGCGCAGCCGCTCGGTGAGCTGCTGCTGCAGCTCCTGCAGCGTCTTGCCGCGAGCGTCCATCTGGCCCGCGAGCGGGAAGGAGAACGCGCCATCGGGCCGCACCAACACCGGCCCCTGCAGCTCCGGCTCCTTCCACACCGCGATCGCCAGCACATCGCCGGGCTTCACGGTATAGGCCGCTTCCGCGGGCGCCGGCCTGCTCGCTTGCGCCAGCGCGTTCGAGAGCGCGAAGGTCAGCACGATGCCGCACGAGCACTGCAGAAATCGCAACCGCATCGGGAGTTCCTCGGTATTGATGCCATCGCCTTGGCTGTTGGAATCGCGCAGCAGGCGGTTGCAAGTTCCGTTCCTGAAACTGCTGAGTCTTCGCGGTTCGCATCCTGAGGATGCGCCGCGGCGGCCCACGAGGAACGTTCGCCGCCGCGGCGCGTTTGTCCCACGCGCCGCCAGAGGTACGCACGATCCCACGAAAGTTGCCGGCGCCGTTACAACTCCATGACCGCCGATCCGCAAAGCGCTCCGCGCATCTGTTTCGTCGGACTCGCCAACCTTGCGGTGCTCGCGCGCGAGTACGGCAAGCACGGCGCCGGCGGCGCGCAGCTCCAGCAGACGCTGCTCGCCAAGGCGCTCGCGCGAGCGGGCCTGGAAGTCTCGATGGTCGTCGCCGATTACGGACAGTCCGACGGCGCCGCCTGGGACGGCATCAAGACCTACAAGGCGTACCGGCCCGCTGCGGGCATTCCGCTGCTGCGCTTCGTACATCCGCGTTGGACGGCGCTGTGGTCGGCAATGAAACGCGCCGGCGCGGACATCTATTACACCAGTTGCGCGGGTGCGCTGCTCGGGCAGGTCGTCATGTTCGCGCGCCTGCACCGCCGCAAGGTCGTGTTCCGGATCGCGAGCAATTCGGACTGCGACCCCGCCTCGCTGCTCATCCGCTTCTGGCGCGACAAACGTCTGTACCGCTACGGGCTCGAGCGCGCGGACCTGGTTCTGGCGCAAACACCGCAGCAGCAGCAGGCGCTGCTGCGAAACTTCGGGCGCGACAGCCGCGTGGTGGCCTCCCTCGCCGAGCCCGGCGGCCGGCGCCGTGGCTTTCACGAGCGCGACATCGGCGTGCTGTGGGTCGGCAACATCCGCCCGCTCAAGCGGCCGCAGCTGCTGCTCGATGCGGCGTGCCGCCTGCCTGACATTCAGTTCCACATGATCGGCGGGCCCATGCCGGGCGCGGACCATCTGTTCGAGGAGGTGTGCGCGACGGCCCGGGCGCTGCCGAACGTGCACTTCCACGGCCCGCTGCCGTACCACGAGACATGCGAGTTCTACGAGCGCGCGCGTGTGTTGGCCGGCACCTCCGAAATGGAGGGTTTCCCGAACACTTACCTGCAGGCGTGGGCGCGCGGCACGCCCGTGGTCGCGTTCCTGGATCCGGAGCAACTCCTGACACGCAACGCGATGGGCCGGGCGGTCGCGAGCCTGGAGGGGATGTGCGCGGCCATTGCCGCACTCAGCCGCGACCCGCATGCGTGGCAAGCCGCGAGCCTGCGCAGCAGACAATACATGGACACCCGTTTCAACGAGACCCGCATGGTCGCCCCGTACGTCGCGGCGCTCGCGGGCATGCTCGAGTCATGGCAACCCTCGTCGCAAAACTGAAGCTGCTGGGCTTCTCGGATCGGCTCATCCGCCGCAATCCCCTCTTCTATGGCGGTATCCGGCGGCTGCTCGAGGACTTCGAGGGGCTCGACACACAAGCCCGGCGCCGCTGGCAGCACGAGCGGCTGCGCCGGGTGCTGGCGGCGGCCGGCAGGAGCGCCTACGGCCGCCAGCTCGGCTCCCCGCAGTTCCTCGGTGATTGGCCGATTCTCGAGAAAGACTCCGTGCGCGCGAGTCCCGAGGCATTCCTCACGCTGCCGCGCTGGCTCAGCGTCGGCGCGGCGACGAGCGGCACGACCGGCATGCCACTGCGACTGCGGCGCTCGCTGTCTTCGGTGGCGTACGAGCAAGCGATGCTCGACCGCCTGCTGGCGCTGGCCGGCGTCTCAGCGCCGCACTACCGGGCGGCAATATTGCGCGGCGATGACGTCAAGCACCCCGCCGATCGGGCGCCGCCCTTCTGGCGGCTGGCGAACGCCGGCCGGCGCCTGATCTTCTCGTCCAATCACCTGGATGGCGAATCCGTCGGGCACTTCGCGCAGGCCCTGCGCCGCTACGCGCCGGATGTCATCTTCGCCTATCCGTCGGTGCTCGAGTCATTGTGCACGCTGCTGCTCGAGCGCGGTGAGCGGCTGCGCGTGCCGCTGACTCTGTGCGGCTCGGAAGTGCTGAGCGCGGCGACCAGCGAGCTCGCGCGCATGACGCTCGCAACTCGCGTGATCGGCTACTACGGTCAGGCAGAGCGTGTCGCCTGGGCTCAGGGCGATCCCGAGCACGGCTACCGCTTCCTCGCGACGTATTCGGTCAACGAGCTGCGGTTCGTCGAGTCCGTGCAGGACGGCGATATCTACGAGCTCATCGGCACAGCCTTGTGGAACCACGCCATGCCGCTGGTGCGCTATCGCACCGGCGACCGCATCCGGGTCCGCCGCGCAAGCAGTCCGGTGGCCGTGGCGGAAGGTGGCGAGAGTTTCCCGGCAATCATCGGCCGCAGCGGCGACTACCTGATCGCGCCGTCGGGGGCGCGCTTGCTCGGCATCGACCACATCCCGCGCAACGTGCCCCACCTGGTGCGCGCGCAATTCATCCAGGAGGCGCCGCACTCGGTCAAACTGCTCGTGATCCCTGCACCTGGATTCAACGAGGAGTGCCGCCGACTGCTGCTGCAGCAGGCGAGTCTCAAGTTGCCGCCGTCGATGACGATTCACATCGAGACCACGACGCAGCTCGTGCGCAACCGCGCCGGCAAGGTGCCGTTGGTCATACGCCACGGCGAGGGGAGCGTCTGACATGTTGCACTCCACAGTCGGCTCCGCGGATTGCCAACCTGCCGCGGCGCGCACGCCGCTCGCCGCCTGTCGCAGCGTGCTGATGGTTGGCACGCACCTCGATGGCACGGGCGGAATTCGGGCCGTCGTGCAAGGCTACGTCGACGGCGGCCTGTTCGAGCGCTTCGATTGCGTGTACGTCGCGACTCACCGCGAGGGCAGCACCTGGGTCAAACTCATCACGGCGCTCAAAGCGTGGCTCAGGGTGGCCGTTCTGCTGCGCCGGCGGCCGGCGCCGCTGGTTCACGTGCAGACCGCATCGCGGGCCTCTTTCTGGCGCAAATCCGCGTTGTGTCTCATGGCACGGCTGGCGGGCAGGCCCTATCTGCTGCACGTCCATGGCGGAGACTTCGCGCAGTTCTACGCGACAGAGTCCGGGCCCATCGCGCGGCGTTTCATCCGCTACCTGCTCGCGCAGGCAAGCCTCGTCATCGCGCTGTCCGAGCAGTGGCGCGAGCGACTGTTGGGGATCTGTCCGGCCGCAACGGTAGAGGTGCTGCCCAACGCGGTCGCTCTCCCCGATAGCAGGGCGCTGCGCCGGCTGCAAGAGCGCGAGCCGACGCTGCTGTTCCTCGGTGAGCTCCGTCGCGCCAAAGGCACATACGATCTGGTGCGCGCATTGGCGTGCATTGCCGAGCGCTTTCCACAGGTGAAGCTCGTGTGCGGCGGAGTTGGCGCCATCGCCGAAGTGCGTCAGCTTGCAGCCGAGCTCGGCGTGTCGGACCGGGTCATCTGTCCCGGCTGGCTCGACCCCGAGCGCAAGCGTGTGGCCCTCGCCGGCGCGAGCATTTTCGTTCTTCCCTCCTACGCCGAGGGGATGCCGATCGCGCTGCTCGAAGCGATGTCGTGGGGGCTTGCGGTCATAGCGACCCCGGTCGGTGGCATTCCGCAGCTCATCAGGCACGAAGTCGACGGCCTGCTGGTTGCGCCGGGCGATATCGCCGGCGTCGCGGCCGCCGTCGAGCGCTTGCTGAGTGATCCGGCGCTGCGTGACCGGCTGGGCGCCGCGGCGCGTGCCACCGTCGCTGCCCACTTCTCGCTCGAGGCGGCGCTCGAGCGGCTGGGCGCGATTTATCGCCGCTTCGGCATCGAGGCGCGGGCGAAGCCATGAGCCTGTGTGCTCCAGGCCTGCTGTTCATCGTCAACTCGCTGGAAATGGGCGGCGCGGAGAAGCAGGTCGTCACGCTCCTCAACCATCTGGATGCGAGGCGCTTCCGCCTGCACCTCGCTTATCTGAAGCGCGGTGAGCGGCTGCTGCCGCAGCTGCGCACCGACAAGCTCGCCGAGCTGCTGTGCTGCGACGTGGGGCGCGGTTTGCAGCCCCAGGCGGTGCGGCGCCTGCGCCGCTTGATCGCCGCGCGCCACATCGATGCAGGCCTGGGGCAGCGCGCGACCGAAGCTGGTCACAGTCTTTCACACGACGCTGCTGAGGAGCTGGAAGGAAAAAGCGCAGATGGTGCTGTACCGCTGGCTCATGAGGCGCTGCGACCTGCTGGTCTACGTCTGCGAGAACCAACGGCGGCACTGGCGCGAGCGGGGCGTGCGTCCCGCAGTCGACGCAGTAGTCCATAACGGCATCGATGTCGATTTCTTCGCCGACCCGCACACCCCCGGGCAGAGCTTGCGAGCGCGCCGCATGCTCGGCTTTGGTCCGCAGGATTACGTGATCGGATTGTGCGCGGCGCTGCGGCCCGAGAAAGCCCATGGCGACCTGCTCACGGCCGTCGCAAAGTTGCGCGCGCGGGGCGTTCCGGCCAAAGCCCTCCTCATCGGCGATGGCTCGCAGCGCCAGGGTCTCGAGCAGGCTACACGGCAGCTCGGCCTGGGCGATCACGTGCGCATCACGGGGCTGCAAGCCGACGTGCGGCCGTTGATCGCCTGCTGTGACGTCATGACGTTGGTGTCTCACTCCATCGAGACATTCTCCCTCGCGGCGCTGGAGTCCATGGCGCTCGCCAAGCCGTTGGTGATGACGGACATCGGCGGCGCATCCGAGCAGGTGCTGCATGGCAAGCACGGATTTCTGTTCGAGCCCGGAGACATCGGGGCTCTGGTGCGGCATCTGTCGAGCCTGACATCGCCGGCGCTGCGTGCACAGATGGGAGCCGCCGCAGCGCGCCGCGTCCGCCAGCTCTTCACGGTCGATGCCATGACGGACGGCTTCACCGCGCGGCTGCTCGGCCTGCTCGGCGGCGGCGAGTCAGCGGGCGAATACCTGACATGAGCCGGGCCGTGCCGACCGCATTCGAGCTCTACTTCGGCAGCGGCCGCCGCGACCCGTGGCAGCTCGCCGAGCTCGAGGAGCTGTTCTTTCACTCGCTCGGCTTGCGCAACGGCACTCGCAAGACGACCTGGCGTCACCGGCTCGACGATCTGAACGCCCTGGTGCAGCAGCACCTGCCGCCGCAGCGGCCGCTCGAGATCATGGACGTGGCGGTGTCGTCCGGGGTCAGCACCGCGGAATGGTTCGAGTCGCTCGAGCGCGCGGCGATCGAGTGCCGGATGGTTGCCGGTGATGCGGTCGTCGATGCGTTTGTGATCTCGCTCGGCCGATTGCTGCGGGCTCTGGTGGACAGAAGCGGTTATCTGATGCAGCTCGAGCTGGCGGGCCGGGCCGTGCGCATGCCCCCGCCGCGTCGCCGCGACCGCATCCGGTACCTGCCGTTCATTGCGCTCATGAAGGCGACGACGCGGCTGTTCGGTACGGCGCTGCGCACCTGGGATGGCACGCGCCCTGAGCCCTCGAGTCGCCTGGGCGTCACGTGCCGCCCGGTGAAGCTCATGAGCCTCGCTGTGCGCCGCCGCCACTGCATCGAGGCGCTCGAGGACGATATCCTCG
>VBNY01000034.1 GCA_005877705.1 Gammaproteobacteria bacterium | reverse complement strand
TCACGCCGAAGGAGCCGAGCGCCACCAGCACGTACACCAGCGTGTAGTACAGCGCGGCCGTATAACCGCTCGGCGTCCCCGCCACGAACCCCAACACGATGAAGCCGACGTTCGCGATGGTCGAATAGGCGAGCAGGCGCTTCAGATTCGTCTGCACGATCGCCACGACATTGCCGACAACGAGCGTCAGCACCGCGAGCCGCAAGGGTTTCGAGGCGGACAAGCTCGACGACTACAAAGGCCTGCACGAGCGCGACCCGTTGCTGGCGTTCGTGATGATGATGCTCATGTTCTCGACGGCCGGTGTGCCGCCGTTCGTGGGGTTCTGGGCGAAGCTGCGCATCTTCCAGGCATTGTGGGAGACGAGCCACTTCTGGCTGGTCGTCATCGCCGCGGCCATGTCCGTGGTCGGCGCCTTCTACTACCTGCGGGTGATCAAGCTCATGTACTTCGATGAGCCGACGGGGGAATTGCCGGCCACCGCGGGCTCAATGGGGGTGCGCTTCGCGCTCGGAGTCAACGCCGCCGCTGTGCTGGCGCTCGGCCTGTTGCCGAGCCCGCTGCTGGATCTTTGTTCCCGCCTGATCCGCTGACACGACCGACACCGCGCTCTTTCAGCGTACCTCGCTGACGAGCGTGAAGCTTCCCTGAAGCGAGCTTTAGAGGGTGTGTTTGTTCGTGGCGTGACCTCGCCGCACAGTGTGCCTGCCCGGAAGCGAGCCGCCTTTCAGCGCGGATCGCCCTTTGAGCCCGGGCAGGAGACATTGATGGGCTTTCCAACATGGGCTCGCGTAGCGGACATCCTGGAGCGTCTCAGTCGTGGGGCAGTTCCCGTAGACGGGATGTACCGGCTCAACACGCCGCGCGCGCCGCCGCCTCGAGCGCCCCGCCAGCGGCTGTGCAGCTCGTCACAGGCCGCTCCGACGAGGCTGCAGAATCGGTGGATTTCCATTCGCTAACGCCCCTGCGCCTGCGGTCGCGGCCGGCCAGGCCGCGCGTGGCCAGGATTTATCGCGGGTTGCAGTAGCCACGAGCCCCCCGGACGACTAGGATTTTGGCCGCGGACGAAGGGGGCCGCGCTTGGCCGGCAGTCTCCATCGATGAGGAGGCAGCCGGCGGCGCGCGTCGATCACGCGAGGAGGGGCTCATATGCAAATCCATACATCTGCGGTGTTCATTGCGGCTCTCATCGTTGGGCTTGCCGCGTGCGGCAAGCCGGCCGAGGAGGCGCCCGCGGCCGCGCAGACGGCGCAAACGACTGCAAGCGGCACAGAGACTACGGCGTCCGGCACGACCACCAATTTCGAAGCTCAACGGACTACCACGACCGCCCCGCCGACCAAATAGGTTTTCCTGTCGGAGGGTTGTCGCGGCTGCCACGGGCTTTGAGGCCCGTGCGGCCGCTTACGGTCAGCGCGCATCGGTGTCACCGCGACGGCGCATGTGTTCCGGCTGTTGAACACGCAGGCGTCCGCGCTGGCCGCTTTCCGCTTCGTCACGACTTGCGGCGTGACAGAGCGATAGCGGCGATCAGCACGATCGCCACGTTGAGAATCCACCACACGATTTGCTTGTGGTCACGCAGGAGGCTCGCCGTCGCGCTCGCTTCCGGCAGGGCGATCTTGCCGGTGAGGATCTCGCGGATGCCATCATGCGCCACGACGATTTCGAGTACCCGGGCGCCCCTGCCGCGCAGCTCCTTGGCTGACACGACGTACGCGCCGTCTGCCAGGGTGACAGGCACGCTCCTGCCGTCGACCGACACGATGACATCCTTACTGTTGACCGGCGTGTGATCGGCTGCGTGGCGGATGCGAATCGCGAGCGAGTCGCCCGCTTCGACCGCCTCGATCGTCAGCTGTGCCGAGTGGGCCACGGCAATCGGAGCGGCCGCGGCAGGGCCGCCCGCGAGCGCGGGTGGGCCGCACCCGCAGGCGCAGGCCGCGATCCACGGGAACAACCTCCAACCGCTGCTCATTGCGACTGCTCCGCGGCTCGGGTGTTGGGCCTGAGTCCCAGGAACTCTTCCAGGCGATCCAATCCCGCAACGAACCCGCGCAGCTGCTCTCTGCTCATGCACGCGAGCACGGCGCGCTCGCGCTCGAGTGCGAGCGGCACCAGTTGCGCGTACAAGCGCCGCCCCGCCTTCGTCAGCCGCAGCCGCATCTCGCGCCGGTCGCCCGAGTTCGAGGCGCGCTCGATCAAGCCGCGCTTCGTAAGATTCGCGATCGCCCTGCTGACCCGTGTCTTGTGCATCCGCGTGCTGCCGGCGATGTACTGCGCCGTACAGCCGTGCTCCGATCCGACGGTCGCCATGACGCGCCATTCGGGAATCTCGAGCCCGAAACGCGCGCGGTAGACCTCGGACAGGTGATTGCTCACCTCGGCGGCCAGCCGATTGAGGCGAAACGGCACGAAGCCAGGCAGGTGCAGCGCAGGCTCGGCCAGGGATCGGGCGCGCAAGGTACTCTCCAAGGAAAGTTGCGTGCGCAACTATATATGCGATTATAGGCTCCATCCGGGCAAGCGAGCGAGTTCGAGGAGTCACGCTACATGAATACCGCGGTTGACACGACCGGAACCGCAACCGGCGTCACGCCGTTGACGTATCACAGCGGCTTCGGCAACCACTTTGCGACGCAAGCTCTGCCTGGCGCGCTACCGCAAGGGCGCAACTCGCCGCAGCGCTGTCCTTATGGGCTGTATGCCGAGCAATTCTCAGGCACGGCCTTCACCGCCCCACGCCACGCCAACAGACGCAGCTGGCTCTATCGCATCCGGCCCGCGGCGCTGCACGGTACGTTTCAACGGCTCGAGGCGGGTCTGTTCACGAGCCGTTTTGACGAGACGCCGGCCTCGCCGAACCGGCTGCGCTGGGATCCCGCGCCGATCCCGCGCGAGCCGACGGATTTCATCGCCGGCGTGCACACCGTGGCAGGGAGCGGCTCACCCGAGACGCAGACCGGCTGTGGCATTCACTGGTACGTCGCCAATCGCTCCATGAGGGGGCGGTTCTTCTACGATGCCGATGGCGAGCTGTTGATCGTGCCGCAGCAGGGGCGCTTGCGCCTGGCAACCGAGCTCGGGGTGATTGAGGTGCAGCCGCAGGAGATTGCGCTCATCCCGCGTGGGCTGCGGTTTTGCGTCGAGCTGCTGGACGATGCGGTGCGCGGCTACCTGTGCGAGAACTTCGGCGCGCCGCTGCGGCTGCCGGAGCTCGGACCCATCGGCTCCAACGGCCTGGCCAACCCGCGCGACTTTCAGACCCCGGCGGCCTGGTACGAGGATCGCGAGGGCGAGTTCGAGCTGGTGGCGAAGTTCGCCGGCCAGCTGTGGTCCGCGCCCATCGATCACTCACCGCTCGATGTGGTGGCATGGCACGGCAACAACGCGCCCTACAAGTACGACTTGCGCCGCTTCAACACGATCGGCTCGATCAGCTACGACCATCCGGATCCATCGATCTTTGTCGTGCTGCAGTCCCTCAGCGACACCCCGGGGGTGGCTGCGCTCGACTTCGTGATCTTCCCGCCGCGCTGGCTGGCGATGCAGGACACGTTCCGGCCGCCCTGGTTTCATCGCAACATCGCCAGCGAGTTCATGGGGCTGATCCACGGCGTGTATGACGCCAAGGCGGAAGGCTTCGCCCCGGGAGGCGCCTCGCTCCACAATTGCATGAGCGCTCACGGGCCTGATGCGGCGACATTCGCCAAAGCCGCGCGCGCCGACACCTCTCAGCCGCTGCACGTCACGGACACCATGGCGTTCATGTTCGAGACGCGCACGCTGATCCGGCCGACCCGCTTCGCCCTCGAGACGCGGCAGCTGCAGCGCGATTACGACCGCTGCTGGCAGGGCCTGCGGAGCAATTTCGACCCGCAGCGCATAGAGGCGATTCCGCGATGAGTCCGCCCGCGAGCTCGCTCAACGCCACGCACGATCCGGGGCTCAGGAGCTGGGTGCCGTCGGCGAATCTGCCGGGCGGTGACTTTCCGATCCAGAATCTTCCGTTCGCCGTGTTCCGGCGGGCCGGCAGCGGCGAGAATTACCGCGGCGGCGTGGCGATCGGCGAGCAGGTTCTGGACCTCGGCGCGCTCGACATGCTCGGCCGCATCACGGGCGTGGCGGCCGAAGCGCTCGCAGCCTGCACCGAATCGACTCTGAATTCCTTCATGGCGCTCGGACCCGAGGCCTGGTCGGCGCTGCGCAGATCACTGTCGCAGACGCTGCGGGCCGATTCCCCGCAAGCAGCCGAGCTGGGCGCGGCGCTCGTGCCGCAGAGCGCCGCCGAGTTCCGTGTTCCGGCGCACATCGGCGGCTTCACGGACTTCTACGCCTCCATCCATCACGCCACCGCCGTGGGCAGGCTGTTCCGCCCCGACAATCCCCTGTTGCCCAACTACAAATGGGTGCCGATCGCATACCACGGGCGCGCCTCGTCCATCCGGGTCTCCGGCCAGGAGTTTGCGCGCCCGGTGGGGCAGATCCTGCCGCCGGGCGCCGATAGACCGGAGCTGTCGGCGTGCGAGCGGCTCGACTACGAGCTGGAGATCGGCGTGTTCATCGGTCCGCGCAACGAGCTCGGCAGCCGTGTGCCGATCGCGGAGGCCGAGGCGCATGTGTTCGGCCTGTGCCTGCTGAATGACTGGTCGGCGCGCGATGTGCAGGCCTGGGAGTATCAGCCGTTAGGGCCATTCCTCGCGAAGAATTTCGCCACGACGATTTCCCCGTGGATCGTGA
>VBNY01000033.1:4768-18190 GCA_005877705.1 Gammaproteobacteria bacterium | reverse complement strand
GTGGCGCTGGCGCAGCTGGTCCAGGTGTGTCTACGCAACAGCATCGCCGTCATCGACTGCCAGCTGCCCTCGCGGCACCTGCAGAGCCTCGGCGCCCGGGCGATCCCGCGGGTGCAATTCCAGGCGCTGCTGCGCGAGCATGTCGACCTCGAGACGCTTCCGCTCGCGATTCCCTGAAGGCGGCGAGCCGACAGCCGACGAGCGGCGCGCGCGGTAAATTGCAATGCCGCCGAGCTTTATGCTCCAATTCGCGCCCCGTAAGTCCAAAGGGCTGTATGTCTAAAGAAGACGCGATCCAGATGGAGGGCGAGGTGGTCGAAACGCTCCCCAACACGACGTTCCGCGTGAAGCCTCGACACGCCGAGCCAGGTTTTCCCTGTCGAGCAACACGCTTGATTTTCCGGGGACCCCGGTTAAGAAATAGCACCGCCGCTCGTGGCGTACTCGCGAGCCGCTGGCTGCTGAAAGCGCCGCAGGCCCATTTCAGCCAATTCAAACAGTCACTTCGGGCAGCTGCGTCGGCGTGCATTCCAGCTCGAGTTTTGAGCCGTCCTCCGCGACCGACACTCGCACATGTCCGCCGCCCACGAGCCGCCCGAACAGCAGCTCTTCGGCGAGCGGCCGCTTGATGTGCTCCTGAATGGTCCGCGCCATCGGTCGGGCGCCCATCCTCGGGTCGTAGCCCTTCTCCGCGATCCAACGACGCGCCGCGTCATCGAGGGAGATCGTGACGCCCTTCTGCTCGAGCTGCATCTCCACTTCGACGACCATCTTGTCCACCACTCGCTCGATCGTGACAGGATCGAGCGCGGCAAACTGGATGACCGCATCCAGGCGATTGCGGAACTCCGGCGTGAATATCCGCCGGATCGCCTCCATGCCGTCGCTGGCGTTGTCCGCATGCGTGAAGCCGATGGCGGGCCGAGCCATCTCCTGCGCCCCGGCATTGGTCGTCATGACGATGATCACGTGACGGAAGTCGGCCTTGCGGCCGTTGTTGTCGGTGAGGGTGCCGTGGTCCATGACCTGCAGCAGCAGGTTGAACACATCCGGATGCGCCTTCTCGATCTCATCCAACAGCAGCACACAGTGCGGGTGCTTGGTGATCGCCTCGGTGAGCAGCCCACCCTGATCGAATCCAACATACCCGGGAGGCGCGCCGATCAGCCGTGAGACGGTGTGCCGCTCCATGTACTCGGACATGTCGAAGCGCAGGAACTCCACGCCCATGGCGATGGCGAGCTGGCGCGTGACTTCCGTCTTGCCGACGCCGGTGGGGCCGGCAAACAGGAAGCTGCCGACGGGCTTGCGTTGATCGCCCAGGCCCGAGCGCGCCATTTTGATGGCGGCGGCGAGCGCCTCGATCGCCTTGTCCTGACCGAAGATCACCAGCTTCAGGTTGCGCTCCAGATTCTTGAGGACCTCGCGATCGGACGTCGAGACGCTCTTCGCCGGAATCCGCGCCATGCGCGCGACGACATCCTCGATGTGGCGCACCTCGATGGTGGGCTCGCGTTCGGCAATGGGCTTGAGGCGTTGGCGCGCGCCTGCCTCATCGACCACATCGATGGCCTTGTCGGGTAAATGCCGCTCGTTGATGTGGCGTGCGGCAAGCTCGGCGGCCGCTTTCAGCGCGTCCTCGGCGTAAGTGATGCCGTGGTGCTCCTCGAAGCGCGGCTTGAGCCCGAGAAGGATCTCCACCGTCTCCGCCACGGAGGGCTCGACGACGTCGATCTTCTGGAAGCGCCGCGCGAGCGCGTGATCCTTCTCGAAGATGCCGCGGTACTCGTTATAGGTAGTGGAGCCGATGCAGCGGATCTCGCCGTTGGTGAGCACGGGCTTGATGAGGTTCGATGCATCCATCACGCCGCCCGAGGCGGCTCCCGCACCGATGACCGTATGGATCTCATCGATGAACAGGATCGCCCCCGGCTGCTTCTTCAGCTCCGTGATGACGCCCTTCAGACGCTTCTCGAAATCGCCGCGGTACTTCGTGCCTGCGATCAGCGCTCCCATGTCGAGCGCGTAGATCGTGCAGTCGGACAGCACCTCGGGCACCTTGCCTTCGACGATGAGCCGCGCCAGGCCTTCGGCAATCGCGGTCTTGCCGACGCCGGCCTCGCCGACATACAGCGGGTTGTTCTTGCGGCGGCGACACAGGATCTCGATGGTGCGCTCGACCTCGAGCTTTCTGCCGATCAACGGGTCGATGCGCCCGTCCTGCGCCATGCGATTCAGGTTGGTCGTGTACTTCTCGAGGGCGCTGCCGCCTTCGGGGTCGCGCTCGGCGTCGGGCTGCGTGTCCTCCTTGTCGGTCTTCTCCTCGGCAATCTTCGACAGGCCGTGCGAGATGTAGTTGACCACATCGAGTCGGGTCACGTGCTGGCGGTTGAGCAGGAAAACCGCATGGCTCTGTTTCTCGCTGAAGATCGCGACCAGGACGTTCCCCACACCGACTTCCTTCTTGCCGCTCGACTGCACGTGGAACACCGCCCGCTGCAGCACGCGCTGGAACCCCAGGGTAGGCTGCACTTCGCGTTCCTCGCCCTCCTCGAGCCGCGGCGTGGACCGATCGATGTGTTCCTTGAGTTCCTGCTTGAGCTTGCCCAGATCCGCGCCGCAGGCGCGCAGCACCTCGCGCACCTTCGGTGTATCGAGGATCGCGAGCAGCAGGTGCTCGACCGTCAGGTACTCGTGACGCGCCTCGCGCGCCTGGTGGAACGCATCGTTGAGACAGTATTCAAGCTCGTTGGACAGCACTTTCGTAGAACCTTTCGAAGGTCAAGCTTCTTCCAATGTGCACATCAGCGGATGCTGGTGATCGCGCGCGTACGTCGTCACCTGCGCCACCTTAGTTTCTGCGATCTCATATGTGAAGACCCCGCATACGCCCTTACCCTTTGTGTGGACCTCTAGCATGATGCGAGTGGCGGTGGGGCGGTTCAGGCTGAAGAACTTTTCCAGCACGTCGACCACAAACTCCATAGGAGTGTAGTCGTCATTCAGCAGCACGACCTGGTACAGCGGCGGCTGTTTGACCTCCGGCCGCGCCTCTTCGACAACGACGCCGGTATCGGGACGAGCGGGATGCGGATCGGGCATGGTGTCTCTTTATATGGGTCGCGAAACGGCAACACAAGCCTGTGATGATGGTGGGAACTTACTCCAGCAGAAACAATTGCTTGAGAGCGCAAGCAACGCACCCGTATGATTGCGCGGGCACCGCTCGTGCACCCTGTCGGTGCACCACGGTCTATCGCTTAGTTTCTGGCCTGTGTGCCAGCGGCCACATGACCTTATCAAGCCAATGAACGCTGCCTCCTGGCTCGAGGGATTCCCGGCGCCCGAGAAGTGGCGCACGCTACTGCTCACGCAGGGGCCGCGTATTGCCACGTGGACGCTAGCGCTGGCTCTCGGCGTGCAGGCGGCCGTGATCGTGACCGACCTGGCGGGCGCCGGACGCTCCCCGACGGCGGGGGGCCCGGGCCCGTCGGCTGCCGTGCACCGACGCCCGGTCGATGTGGCGGCGATCACCCGCACCCATCTGTTCGGAGCCGCCCGGATGGAGGCCTCCGCCGGCCAGGACGCTGCGAACGCGCCGCAAACGAGCATGCCGCTGGTGCTGACGGGAATCATTGCCGCAGATGATCCGCAAAATGGGCTGGCGATCCTCGGACAGAGCGCACAAAGTGCCAAAGTGTATGCCGTGGGAGAAAACGTTCCCGGTGGAGCAAAGCTCCACTCGGTGTTCAGCGAGCGCGTTCTGATCGAGCGTGACGGTCGGCTGGAGTCCTTGGCGTTGCCGCGGCAGCTGAGCCCCGGCGTACCGCCGCCTTCGGCTGCTGCGCTGCAGACCACCGAGAACCCCGCGTTCGAGCGGGTGCGCAGGCTCATGACGGACCAGCCGGGGCTCATCGCCGACATCATGCGGCCGACGCCGGTGCTCGTAGATGGCAAACAACGCGGCTACCGCGTTTACCCGGGGCGGAACCGCCAGGCCTTCACCCGCCTCGGCCTGCGCCCCGGCGATCTCGTCATCGCGATCAACGGCACGCCGCTCGATGATCCAAGCCGGGGCCCGGAGATCTTCCGCACGCTCGGCTCATCCAGCGAGGCGCACGTCACGGTGATGCGCAACGGGCAGCAGCAAGATCTCAATTTGAACCTGGCCCAGGTCGCGCAGGAAGCCGAAGCCCTGGTCGGCCCGCAAGGCATGGCACCCGGCGAGCAGGGGCAAGCGATACCGCCGCCGCCGGCGGCGGAGCCCGTCAACCCGCCTGACGGCACACAATAGAGCCGGCTCTGCGGCCCTTTCGGGGGAATAAATAGTGAGAGGTTTTCGGTTTTTCGCAGGCTGCGCGCTCGCGTTGCCGCTGATTGCTGCGCTGGCACCCGCGCAACAGCCGCCGCCCGCGCAACAGGCGCAGCCGCCCCCGCAACAGACGCAGCGCATCACGCCGAACTTCAAGGACGCGGACATCACCCAGATCGCCGAGGCGGTCAGCGCCGCGACCGGTAAGAACTTCATCCTCGACCCGCGCGTGCGCGCGCAGGTGACGATGTTCTCCTCGACGCCGATGTCGCCTCCCGCCTTTTACGAGGCATTTCTCGCGATGCTGCAGGTGCACGGTTTCATTGCCGTGCCGGCGGGGGATGTCGTGAAGATCATGCCGGATGCCAATGCCCGCCAGATCCCCTCGATCGATCTGCCTGACCGCGTGAGCAGGACTTCCGATGAGATCGTGACGCAGGTGATCGACGTCAGAAACGTCGCCGCGGCGCAGCTCGTGCCGATCCTGCGGCCGCTGCAACCGGCGTACGCGCACCTGGCCGCCTACCCTGCCTCCAACATTCTGATCATCTCCGACCGCGCCAGCAACGTGAACCGCATGATGCGCATCATCCAGCGCATCGACCAGGTCGGGGATCAGGACGTGGAGATCTTCCCGCTGCAGAACGCGGCGGCCGGCGACATCGTGCGCGTGATCAACTCCCTGTATCAGGGGCAGGCCGCGGCGGAAGCCGGACTCGCCACCAAAGTCGTGGCCGACGAACGCTCCAACAGCGTGTTGATCAGCGGCGAGCAGGCGCAGCGCCTGCGCATCCGCGCGCTGGTGGCGCATCTGGATACGCCGCTCGAGTCCGGATCGCGCAGGCGGCCCCCGGCGGCGCCGCCGGCGGGCAGGCCACCCCGCAGGCGCAGGCGGAGAAGAACGCGCTGATCTGGGCGGATCCGACCAACAACGCGCTGGTCATCACGGCGCCGCCCAAGATCATGCGCTCCATCATGAGCATCATCGACAAGCTCGACATCCGCCGCCCGCAGGTGCTGGTGGAGGCGATCATCGCCGACGTCGATGTGACCAGGAACGCCGAGCTCGGCGTCAACTGGGCGGCATTTGCCAAGGGCGGCGAAGTCCCGGCCGGCGCGTTTGTGAGCCCGGTGGGCGGCACGAGCATCGTCGATCTGGCCACGGCGGCGCAGAATCCTGCCAACGTGACCTCGACGCTGCTCGACGGCACGACGATCGGCATCGGCAGGATCATTTCCGGCAGCGGCGTGAACTTCGCGGCGACGCTGCGCGCCATTCGCGGCGACGGCCACACGAACGTGATCGCCACCCCATCGGCGGTGACGATGGACAACCAGGAAGCCGAGCTCAAGGTGGCCACCGAAGTGCCGTTCGTGACCGGCCAGTTCACCAACACGACCGGTCAATCCCTTCCAGACCATTCAGCGCCAGGAAGTGGGCACCATCCTGAAAGTGACGCCGACCATCTCGCCGGAAGGCAATTCGGTGATGCTCAAGCTGTCGATCGAGAGCTCGAGCATCGGCCAGCGGCCGCAGGGCGCGGTGGACCTGGTTACCAACAAGCGCACCGTGACCACCAATGTGCTCATCGAGGACGGCGGTGTCGTGGTGCTCGGCGGCCTGATCTCGGACACCAACCAGCGCCAGGAATCGCGCGTGCCATTCCTCGGCCGCATTCCCCTCATCGGGCTCGCCTTCAAGACGCGCAGCGCCAGCTCGGACAAGACCAACCTCATGATCTTCATCCGGCCGAAGATCCTGCGCGATCAGGCGCAGGCGGCCTTCGAGACGGAGTCGAAATACAACTTCATGTTGGACCAGCAGCGCAGCTACGACCAGCGTGAGCTGGTGCCGCTGCTGCCCGGGGTGGAGCCGCCGAAGCTGCCGAAGCTGCCCCCGCCGCCGCCGCCCGGCACTCAGGCTGCCCCGGTCTCACCGGAGGAAAAGGAAAGGGCGGCCGAGCGGCAAGCGTCGCCGCCGCGATCCAACGCACCGGCGCCGGCCGGCCCGCCGCCGCCGACCCCCCCACCACCTGATGGAGGCAAGCCATGAACGACGTCGCCGCTGCGACCGACGGCATCGCCGCCTCCGTGCCGCCCGCAGCGGAGCGGCGCCTGTCCTTCGCTTTCGCCAAGCGTCACGGTGTGCTCGTCAAGCGCTTCAACGACGGAGTCGCGGAGTGCGCGTGCCGCGACAATGCCTCACCGCTCGCCATCGCCGAAGTGCGCCGCTACCTGCGGCGCTCACTCAAGCTCGAGCGGGTGCGCGAAGAGGAGTTCGACCTGCTGCTGCGCCAGGCCTACGAGGCCGGCTCGGATGCGATGCAGGCGGTCGAGGGGCTCGATGAAACCACCGATCTCGCGCATCTGGCTCAGGAGCTGCCCGAGCAGGCGGACCTGCTCGACAGCGAGGACGACGCGCCGATCATCCGCCTCATCAACGCGGTGCTCACGCAGGCAGTCAAGGAAAACGCCTCGGACATCCACGTCGAGCCGTTCGAAAACCGGCTCGTCGTGCGCTTCCGGGTGGACGGCGTGCTGCGCGAAGTTCTGCAGTCCAAGCGCGCGGTCGCGCCGCTGGTCGTGTCGCGCATCAAAGTCATGTCGAAGCTCGACATCGCCGAGAAGCGGCTGCCGCAGGACGGCCGCATCAGCCTGCGGATCGCGGGCCGCGCCGTCGACGTGCGCGTCTCCACGATTCCCTCGGGCCACGGCGAACGGGTCGTGCTGCGTATTCTCGACAAGCAGGCGGGCAGGCTCGACCTGAGCTCCCTCGGCATGGACCCCAGGACGCAGGCGCTCATCGATGAGCTCATCCACAAGCCGCACGGCATCCTGCTCGTCACCGGTCCCACGGGCTCAGGCAAGACGACGACGCTGTACGCCGGCCTCGAGCGGCTGAACGACAACACGCGCAACATCATGACCGTGGAGGACCCGATCGAGTACTACATCGACGGCATCGGCCAGACCCAGGTCAACACCAAAGTCGAGATGACCTTCGCGCGCGGTCTGCGCGCCATCCTGCGCCAGGATCCGGACATCGTCATGATCGGCGAGATCCGCGACCTCGAGACCGCGCAGATCGCGGTCCAGGCGAGCCTGACCGGCCACCTGGTGCTCTCGACCCTGCACACCAACACCGCCTCAGGCGCCATCACGCGACTGCGCGACATGGGCATCGAGCCCTTCCTGCTCTCCTCGAGCCTGATCGGCGTGCTCGCGCAGCGCCTGGTGCGCGTGCTCAACCCGGAGAGCAAACAGCCGTTCCAGGCAGGAGAGTACGAGCGGCGTCTGCTCAATGTGCCGGCTGATGAGCCCGCTCCCGTGCTCTACCGGCCCGGCCGCGACGCTGCCGGCGGTTATCGTGGGCGCTCGGGTATCTACGAGCTCATCGTCGTCGACGACGCGATGCGCACCATGGTTCATGACGGGGTAAGCGAACAGGAGCTCGAGCGCCACGCCCGCCTGACGACGCCTTCGATCCGCGACGACGGACGGACGAAGGTGTTGCGCGGCGAAACAACCCTCGAAGAAGTGCTGCGGGTGACGCGCGAGGATTAGTTTTTATTGGCTGAAAGTCGCCTGCGGCGCTTTCAGCAGCCATCCTAGGGCCCTTTTCGGGCCCGCGGGCAAAAGGCGTGGCTTCCTGTGCCGTCGACTGGCTCGCCCGTGCCGCGCGACCATACAGCATTGACATCGGTATTTGGCCTAGAGCAACTACCCGCGAACAGCATGCCGGTTGAGCGAGACCTTACGATGGGTGCATTCGAGTACACAGCTCTGGACGCAAGCGGCAAGGAACGCACCGGTATCCTCGAAGGCGATACGCCGCGTCACATCCGCCAGCTGCTGCGCGAGCGGCAGCTCCTCCCGGTGTCGGTCAGCGAGGTCGCGCAAAAGGAGGCGAAGCGCCGTTCCTTCAGCCTCGCCCGCGGGGTGTCGCCGGGCGATCTCGCACTGTTCACGCGCCAGCTCGCAACGCTCGTGCGCGCCGGCCTGCCGCTCGAAGAGTCGCTGCTGGCGGTATCGCAGCAAACCGAGAAGCCGCGCATCCAGAGCATCATTCTCGGCGTGCGCGCGCGCGTCATGGAAGGGCACACGCTTGCAGACGGCTTCGCCGAGTTCCCACGAGTGTTTCCCGAAATCTACCGCGCGACGGTGTCCGCCGGTGAGCAGGCGGGACACCTCGATAATGTGCTGGAGCGGCTGGCCGACTACACAGAGAGCCGCGAGCAGATCCGCCAGAAGATCCTGGCCGCGATGCTCTACCCGATCGTGCTCACCGTGATGTGCTTCGCCATCGTCTCGGGTCTGCTGGTATTCGTCGTGCCAAAGGTGGTCGCCGTGTTCGAGTCGAACAGGGCGAAACTGCCGCTCATCACGCGAGTCCTGATCGGCACGAGCGACTTTTTCCGCGCGTACGGGTTGTGGCTGCTGATCGCAGCCGTGATCGCCGCCGTCCTGTTCGCGCGCTGGCTGCGCAATCCGCTGGCGCGGCGGCAATTCCAGCGTCTGCAGCTGCGTATGCCGATCATCGGCAAACTCACGCGTGGCTTCAACACCGCGCGCTTCACGCGCACGTTCAGCATTCTCTCGGCAAGCTCCGTGCCGGTGCTGGAAGCGCTCCGTATTGCGGGCGAGGTGGTGACGAACCTGCCAATGCGCGATGCGGTGGCTGACGCGGCAGCCCGCGTGCGCGAAGGTGCGCCGATCGGCCGATCGCTCTCGATCAGCAGGCTGTTCCCGCCGATGACCATTCACCTCATTTCCAGCGGTGAATCGAGCGGTGAGCTCGATAGCATGCTCGAACGTGCGGCCATCAGCCAGGAACGCGAGCTCGATGGCCTGCTCACCGCGATGGTGGGGCTGCTCGGGCCGCTGCTGATCGTCCTGATGGGCCTGTTCGTCATGGGCATCGTTTTTGCAATGCTGCTGCCGATCTTCCGGATGAACCAGCTGATCAGGGAATCTGATTTAAGTTCGGGCCGACGATGGCCGCAGGGCTGCCTGGTACCGGCATGACTGAGAAGCCCGAATCCGACGAATTCGAAGACGAAGAGGCCGATGAGCCCGTCACCGAGGAGGGCGACGTCGACCTCGATCAAGTCATTAAGGACCTGGATCTCGCCAAACGGCGCGGTCAGAAGGTGGGCGACCCTGCGTGGCGCCGGCTCGAGCGGCTGCTCGAGGAGAAGCGCACCGCCGAGCTCACCAGCGATTTCGAGGACTACGAGATCGGCGGCGACGACGACCCCAAACAATCCAAAGGCCGGCACAAGCGACATATGTGAGGCTTTTAGTGCACAGGTCCAGCTCTAGCTGGTCCAAGCGCCCTAGGCCGTTAGTGAAAGTCGCGCGAGCGTGTCAGGAGATTGCCCAGAAGCGCGGACCGGTCGATGAGTCGGCGCGCGATGAGGTGCATGACCTCGTCCTGCCGCTGCAGCTCGCCATGTACTTCGAGCAGGTGGGATTCGAGCAGGGCACGGCGCTGCTCCTGCCCGACGCTCTCCCACACGATGACATTGACTTGCCCACTCTCATCCTCGAGGGTGAGGAACGTAACGCCGCTTGCGGTCTGGGGGCGCTGGCGCATGAGAACGATGCCGGCGGTGCGCACCTGCTTGCCGTTCGCAACGCATCCGAGATCACCGGCGCTCAGCAGTCGTTGGCTGCGCAGATATTCGCGCAGCAGCGCCATGGGGTGGCGACCCAGGGTGAGCCCCGTGGAGGCGTAGTCCGCAACGATGCGCTCTCCCTCGGTGGGTGCCGCGAGCAGTGGTCGGCCCTCTTCCACGCTGCCCGCACGGCCGCCCGGGGAGATCAGGGGTAGCGCACGCTCGGTGCCGGCCACTTCCCAGAACGCAAGATGACGATTGCCGCTCAAGGAGGCGAACGCCCCTGCCGCCGCGAGTGCCTCGAGATCACTGCGATCGAGAGCGGAGCGTTCGGCGAGATCCTGCACGCTGGTGAAGGGCCGCTCTCTGCGCGCCTCGAGAAGCCGATCCGCGCCGGCATGCGCCAGAGATTTCACCATGCGCATGCCCAATCGCAGAGCGGGTTGGTCCTCAGCACGAGGCTCGAGCGTGCAGTCCCAGAGGCTCACGCAAGCGTCTACCGGCCGAACCTCGACTCCGTGCGCCCGCGCATCGCGCACCAGTTGCGCCGGCGCGTAGAAACCCATGGGCTGACTGTTGAGAAGCGCGCAGGTGAAAGCCGCCGGCTCATGGCACTTGAGCCACGCCGAGTCATATACGAGCAGCGCGAAACTCGCCGCATGCGAGTTATGAACGATGAGATTGTTAGCCAAAAAGTTATGATCACCCTCTATTTGTAGATCGTAGGTTGCCTGGTGTCCAAGCGCCTCGATCGCCACCACCTTGCCCCAATAGACATCGGAGCTCGCAAGACGCGCGAGATCCGGCGAGCGAAGGATGGCCGCCAGCCGTTCGATCACGAATCGGCGAAAGCCGATTTTCTTTCCTCCACGAGATTGGATTTCACGCATACCGAGACGGGTGATGCGTCCAATCTCATTCCACGTGAGCTCTGATTTATCGCGCTCACGTCGAATGATTGCCCGCACTTCGGTGGGGATGATGTCGCGTGACATGCGGCCGTTCCTGCGCGCCGCCAAAATCTTGGACCTCTTGCGCTTTTCCGGGTCCAGAAACCGGCGACCGATATATCGCCAAAACTGTCGTAACGGCTCTTCACCCGTTACTGTGACGACATAATGTTCGAGCTTCCGTCCTTTATAGGAACGCACCCGGCGATACAGGCGCGCGACAATACGAAGCCGCAGAAGCAAGTGCTGAACTTCTACGCCCAACCGGGGTGAAGCGGTATCGTATGAAGCGTGCCCCTTCATCGAAAATCCGCCATCTCCTTCCCAAAGCCGGGCAAGAAGCAACGCAATATTGCTGTCGCATAACTCGAAAACCTGGGGCGGGAGATACTTTTCGCGGGCACAACGTCCCCATATACCTAGTGCTCGTGCCCAGGAAACCGCTCCAATCGGCCGATCGCGATGGATTCGCCGGACCCGCACTGAAAAACAGCTTCTATGGCGCTCGGTTACCGCACGAGTATTTGGAAAGCGCTCGACTGCCCTCACAAACTCAGCGCAATGCCACGAGGCAGTTGTATAGAAATAAAACGTGCTGGGATGACACAGATTGCCTTCCGCGATCAGATCGGCAAGGACCAGAATTTGATGTTGTAACCACCGACGATGCCCTGGTACCGGTAATGAACGCGCTGCCGCCACATGATCGCCCACGCGCAGCTTGCCGAGTTGACGCCAACCATCCATAGTCAAGAACGGGTGCTCTGAGGTCGCGACGACTGTGTGACCCAAGGCCGTTCGCAGGCGCCATACGGGCTTCACCCCGCTGGGTTTGATCGCCAGCACTTTGCGTTTTCTCAAGCGCAGGTCAGCATCACAGGCGAGTGTGGTTTGCAGCCGAGCACGGCCGGCCGCGATTTCCTCTATGGCCAACCATCGGCCGGTATCGGCGTCCACCACCCGGGTTTCACCCACAACACATTCCGGAAATCCGTACTCACCAAACCCCAACATCTGTTTGTACACGCGCTGCGCGAACTCATCCGCGTAACCGCGAGCCCGCATGCCGTGCAGCAACTTATCCCTGAAGTGCTCGATGCCGCCGGTTCTCTTCCACGCGCCCATCGCGCGGCGCAGATCGTCCGCCTCGCCCGGCGTAAAGCCCGCCGCGACGATCGCGAGCTGCATCACCTGCTCCTGAAAGATCGGCACCCCGAGGGTGCGTTGCAGCACTTCCTCGACTTCGCGCTTCGGATAGCTGATCGCCGCGCCGGCTTTGCGCCGCTGCAGGTAGGGATGCACCATGTCGCCCTGGATCGGTCCGGGGCGCACGATGGCGACCTCGATGACGAGGTCGTAGTAACTGTCGGCGCGCGCGATCATCTCGTACACCTCGGGCGCTTCGGCGGGCAGCGCGCCAAGAGCATGCTGCGTGCCGCGACACTCGTTCACCAGCGCGAACGCCCGCTTCAGCGCCGTCAGCATTCCAAGGGCCAGCAGATCGACCTTGAGCAACCCGAGGTCGTTGAGATCATCCTTGTCCCATTGCACCACGGTGCGCTCGGGCATGGTCGCGTTTTCGATGGGCACGAGCTCCTCGAGCAGGCCTTCCGCGATCACGAATCCGCCGACATGCTGGGACAGATGCCGCGGAAATCCCGGGAAGGCCACCAGCTCGCGCGCCAGCGGCAGCAGCCGCGCGAGCAGCGGACTTGCGGGATCGAAACCCGCATCCCGGATACGCTCCGGCATGGCCTCGCTCCCGTCCCACCATTGCATGGCTTTGGCGATACGCCCCTGCAGCTCGGCATCGAGTCCGAAGACCTTGGCGAGGTCGCGCAGCGCGCTGCGCGAGCGGTACATGATGACTGTCGCGGCGATCGCCGCCCGCTCGCGGCCGTACTTGCGATAGACGTACTGAATGACTTCCTCGCGCCGCTCGTGCTCGAAGTCGATATCGATGTCAGGCGGCTCATTGCGCTCACGCGAGATGAAGCGCTCGAAGAGTAGTGCCGCACCACGCTGCGGATCCACGGAGGTAACACCGAGGCAATAGCACACGCGGGAATTCGCGGCGGAACCCCTGCCCTGACACAGAATGCCTTGGCTACGCGCGTAGCTGACGATGTCGTGAACGGTCAGGAAGTAAGGCTCGTAACGCAGATCGGCAATCAGAGCGAGCTCGTGCTCGATGGCGGCACGCTCGCTGTCGGGAACGCCGTTCGGCCAGCGCCAGTGTGCGCCCTCTTCGGTGAGCTTGCGTAGATAGCTGGTCGGCGTCTCGCTTGGCGGTACCAGCTCGTGGGGATACTCGTACCGCAATTCATCAAGCGAGAAACTGCACTCTCGTGCAATCGCCACGGTCTCCTCGAGCAGCTCGCGCGGATAAAGCCTCGCGAGCCGCGCCGGCTCTCGCAGATAGCGTTCACCGTTGGGATACAGATGCCAGCCGGCTTCTGCGATCGGCACGTTGAGGCGGATCGCGGTGAGCGCGTCCTGCAACCTGCGGCGCGCGCGCACGTGCATGTGGATATCGCCGCTC
>VBNY01000033.1:0-4745 GCA_005877705.1 Gammaproteobacteria bacterium | reverse complement strand
GCTCCACGGCAATCCTGACCTTGCCGGGAAAGCGCGCGGCGAGCCAGCGGGCTTGCTCATTGGAAAAAGTGGCCTGCGGCCCTTTTTCGGACAGTAGCTTCGTTTCCGGCCGCGGCGGGGTCCCAGGAAATTGTCCGCGATTTCCTGGGGTGCCCATAAGGCGCGACTTTTGCGGCCTATCAGGCAGCCACAGGATGAAGCATTGTTCGAGACCGCACTGCTCCAAGTCCATGCGTGTGAGCGAGTAATCCCCCTTGCTGGCCGTACGGCGGCCGCGCGTGATGAAACGGCACAGCCGCCCATAGCCGCGCCGATCGATGGCGAGTGCCACGAATCTGAGTCCGCATTCGAGACGAAACTCCGCTCCGATAAGCAGCTTCAGCTGCTTTCTCTTGGCCGCGACGTGCGCGCGCACTACACCGGCGACTGAGCACTCATCGGTGATGGCGAGCGCCGCATACCCGAGCGCGCTGGCTTGCTCCACGAGCTCGTGCGGATGTGAAGCTCCGCGCAGGAACGTAAAGTTGCTGAGGCAATGCAGCTCGGCGTAGGGCTCGGACATCGCATCTCTCTACTACCCAAAAACGCCGTGCACGAACCACCGGTGTGGCGAGCCGCGCTCGCGAAAAATCCACAACCGCACGCCATGGATATCGACGGCCGTGTAGTAATCGCGCGCGATCTCCCCACCATCCCACCAACCGGTCTCGATGCGTTCTGGCTCCCCGAGCAGACGCAAAGGGCCACGACGCCGCGGCAGTCCGCCTCGCTCGGACAGAAGCTGCGGAGTCGGCAGCAGCCACAGGGGACGGCGGAAAACCGGCCACGGGGCGTGACAACTCTTGGGGCGGGCCACTCTCTCCCCTGCTCCAGCCGGCTCCGTGCCTGCCCAGGCATTTTCCGGCCGATGTGCCGGCAGCACCCGCAACCCATACACCGCTTCGGGCCCCAAGCGCGCGCGCAAGCGCTCAATGAGCTCGGAAGCTTCGGCACTGGAGCCCCCGCCATGCTCGCCGGGCTGCCAGAGATGATTGGAAGAAAGCACGCGTGGCACCAGCGAGCTGGAGCGCAGCTCGCAGGCACGCACAGGCTCCGGCAAGGTGAGCGTGCTGAGACGCTCACCGAAGAGCGCGGTCAAACGGCGAACATCCGCCGCCGGTGCCGCGAGCCGCAGCACGCATCTCGTCGGCGGCGCATGCCGGTGCCGCAGCAGGCATTCGAGCTCCATGACGCCACACTGGCGTGCCTCGAGAAATTTCCCGAGATCTGCCCATAGCGGCTCGAATGAGGCGCGGATGAGCTCATGGTTTTCCAACTCATAGGTGAGCTCGCGGCGGCGGCGAAAGCGCTCGCGGGCGTGAAAACGCCGCGGAAGATCGGGATCGCGGCCCGTTAGCCGGTCGAGCGTTGCAAGCTGCTCGGTGCCAAAGCGGCGTGCGAAAGCGGCGCGCGGCAGGCGCAGCGCCTGTCCGATAGTCCGCACTCCCATGCGCCCCAGCCGCTCGAGTGTCGGTTGCGGCCATCGCAGGGTCGTAAGCGGCAAAGGCGTCAATTGCCCTACGAGCTGCGCCATGCTCATGGCGACGAACGGCTTGCCGGCGCGTGCCGCCGCCAGGGCGGCGAGCGGTGTAGGGGCAAGCGCCAGCACGGGCTGCACTCGCAGACTGGCGAATTCGTTCGCCAGAGCGTGGCGCAATCCGTCCACGCCATTGAACAGATGCAGGCTTCCCTTCACCTCGAGCAGCAAGCCATCCGGCGGAACCAGGCTCACGCGCGGCGTGAACCGTTGTGCGCGGACAGCGAGTCGCTCCAGCGCTTGATTGACCGGCAAGTGCTCATCGCCACGGATTGAGCCCGGCTCGTGCAGATGTACACCGATCCACAGCTCAGCAGAAACAGCGCACGACGTGTCAGGAGTCTGCCGACGAGCGACGGCGTGTAGAGGCGTTGCCCGTTGCGTGCGCGCGTGTGTCTGTTGGGCGTCTGCCGGACGCTCGTTGTCGTGTTGAATGCCACGCGAGCGCATGCATTCAACTCCCGGCCGCCGGCAATCTCTGCCATGCGAGTTCGATCGAGCCGCGCGCTCCACCACGGCTCTTCAAGAGCGTGACGCGCACGCCCTCAGCCGCCGGTTCGAGCACCACGCGCAGGGCCGCAGGGGAGGCTTCCCGAGCTGCACGTCGAGGACGAAACAAGACACCGAGCGCTCGACCCCGCTCGGCGGCAAGCTGCAAACGGCGCAGCTCCCGCAGGCGCGGACGTTGCCCCCACGCCATTGCGACATCGCACGCGCCCGAGCCGAGAGTCTGCTCAAAGGCCCACAGGGCCTGTTGCTGGGCACGCACCACGAGCACCCGCTCGAGCGCCAGGCCATGCGCAGCCAGTGCCGGAGCGAATGGCACCAACGTATTAAAGTCACGCCTCCCTGTGGACGCATCCGGCGCCGACCACTCGGGCCCGTACGCTCGTTGGCACGACGTGACGCTGCCCGCGCCCGCCGGCGCCACCCATACACACCATCGAGCCGCCGGACGGCGCGTCAAAGCGGCCAGCGCGGGAAACAGCAAGTACATCTCGCCGCTGCCGAAGCGGGAGACGAGGATCTCGATCAGTCCGGTGCGCGGCCAGCCCTTGCCGGGCAGGCTTTCATCGAGCGCAGCAAAACCCGTGGGAAGGACTTCGGCCCGCGCGGCACTGCGGCCGCGCCAGATCGCCGGGTGCTCGAGCAGCCGAGCCAGTTCGGGATCGACAACCATGGTGATTCATCAACACCATTCGGACCCCAGGCGCCCGTAACTTCGGGCGGGAGTGCTGCCAACGCTCATCTACATCAATCCTTGAGCTTTGCCCCGGCGCAGCACGCCCACCACGATGCCTTCGATGAGCAGCGGCTCCTCTTTCAAGTCCACCTTGATCGGCTCGAAGTCGGCGTTTTCGGGCATCAGCCACACGATGGAGCCTTCCTGGCGATAGCGCTTCACGGTGACTTCGTTCTCGAGGCGTGCCACTACGATCTGGCGGCTACGCACCTCGGAAGTGCGGTGGACCGCGACCAGGTCCCCGTCGAGGATGCCGGCGTCCTTCATGCTCATGCCGTTGACCTTCAGAAGGTAATGCGGTCGCGGCTGAAACAGCCCCGGATCGATCTGCAGCCGCGCCTCGATGTTTTCCTCGGCGAAGATCGGCTTGCCGGCGGCGACCCGGCCGATGAGCGGCAGGCCTATCTGCTCACGGATGGTGTCCTTGAGCTGGATACCGCGGGAGGTGCCGGGGACGAGGGCGATGACCCCTTTTCTGGCCAGAGCGCGCAGGTGCTCCTCGGCGGCGTTGGCGGACCTGAAGCCGAGCTCGCGCGCGATCTCGGCTCGTGTCGGAGGCATGCCGGTATCGGAGATGAACCGCTGGATGAGGCGCAGAATCTGCGTCTGGCGGGGGGTCAGATCGGACATTTCAGCCTACCTGTTAATATATACAGTCTGTGATTATATCCATGCCGCTGCGAGTAGCAAGGGGGTCGTGAAATACCGCCGAAAACCTCTTTTGGAGCGCCGCACCAACCCCGGTAAACCGACTCCGGCACGGCGCGAAAATTGCCTCCAAAGCGTCCACGCATCTGCGATCGACCCAACGCGTAATGCTCCAACGCCGCGCGTCGCGTGCCCACAACGCCGCGGCGTGCAGATCGCTGCCGCCGCCGTGATTTGAGGGGGGCGAACGTTTTCATGTCCCTGCAGCTCTTATATGCCAACGGGGCGTGCGCACAACTGTCGCGATCGGAAGACAAGCCGGCTGTATATAGTTGCATTCCCGTGGCAAATTTGATGCAGTTGCGCGCTGCGAATGACGGCGTGGACCTATCGCCGGGCATCGCATTCGTTTCTCAGGACCTCCCGAATCAACAAACCCAGAAGGGGATGTGTATGAAGTGCGCGAGCGTTGTGAAGGTGGCTGCCGTGGCAGTCGTGGCTGGGCTTGCAGGCTGTACGGATCTGAAGCCCCTCCAGACGGATGTCGCGGATATGAAGTCGCAGTTAGCCAAACTGCAGTCGGATGTGTCGGCGGCCAAGAGCTCGGCCGATCAAGCAGCCAGCGCGGCACAGTCCGCCAGTCAGGCAGCCAGCGGTGCGCAGAGCACGGCTAACCAGGCCCTGGCCGCTGCTCAGGCCGCCCAGGCGGCGGATGCGGCGACGAACGAGAAGATCGACCGGATGTTCAAGCGATCGATTTCCAAGTAAAGGGCGGATTGCAACTGGCTCTCACGACGCCGCGCATATGCGCGGCGTTTTTCTTGATTCTTAGATTGGCTGAAAACGCCTACGGCGTTTTCAGCAGGCTAATACCGGATCAGCGCCGAGCCCCAGGTGAAGCCGCCACCGAAGGCCTCGAGCAGCAGCAGCTCGCCGCGCTTGATGCGGCCGTCGCGCACGGCGACATCCAACGCGAGCGGCACCGATGCCGCGGAGGTGTTGCCATGGTCCTGCACGGTGACGATGACCCGCTCCAGCGGCAGATCCAGCTTACGCGCCGTGGCCTGGATGATGCGGATGTTCGCTTGGTGCGGCACGAGCCAATCGACGGCGGAGCGCTCGAGGCCGTTGGCCGCGAGCGCCTCATCGACCGCCTTGCTGAGCATCGTGACGGCCACCTTGAAGACTTCGCTGCCCACCATCGAGATCGCAAGGCGCGGCTTGCCCTCGCCGAATCCCTTGGAGACTCCGCTGGCGCAATACAGAAGATCCTTGTAG
>VBNY01000032.1 GCA_005877705.1 Gammaproteobacteria bacterium | reverse complement strand
CAGGCTGCACCACCAGCATCGAGATGAAGGTGCCCCAGAACAGATAGGGCAGGTTCTCGACGCCGGAAGTGATGCCCATGGTGTCGCGGATGGGCCGCAGCATCGTGTAGCTCGCGAACATGCAGAACAGGGTCGCGAAAGCCGCGAGCAGCACCGGCTGCTCGCCCGGCTGCAGCGCGACCAGTCGCAATCCCAGGGAGCCTGTTGGTGGTTTAGCCTGACTCATCCCTGACCTGACTCACGCGGGCTCGCGCACGCGCAATTCTCGATGTCGCTGGCGGCGACGCCTGTATGATCGATCATGACGGCTCCACGAGCGCTTACCGCGCTCTACTGTCCCGCGCGAGCTGTGCCGGCGCCGCACTAGTCAAGTGTGTGCCACACGCTGCGAGCCTGTCCGAGCTTGACACTGAATCTGCCTGAAGGTGCAATGCAGGTCCAGTGGCGAACCCGATGCATCTGGTCGATACGACGCTCTTTTATTCGCCGACCAGCGGCGGCGTCAAACGCTATCTGTCGGCGAAGCACGCCTGGCTCGCCGCTCACACCTCGTGGGAGCATACGATCGTGGTTCCCGGCGAGGAGGATCACATCGCGCGCGGGGACGTCTGCACGCTGTCCGGCTACCCCGTGCCGGGCACTTTCAATTACCGCCTGCCGATCAATCCGCGCCGCTGGACGCGCCTCATGCGCGCGCTCGAGCCGAGCCTCATCGAGGCCGGCGATGCCTTCCATCCCGCCTGGTGCGCATGGCACGTAGCGCGGCGCTTAGGGATTCCGGTGGTGGGCTTCTATCATTCGAATCTTCCGCAAATCATCGGCCGCCGGGTGGGCGGCGGCCTGAGTGAGCGCGCCCTCGGCCGTTACGTGCACTGGCTATACGAGCGCTTCGACGCGGTGTTCGCACCCAGCCGGCTGATGTGCGAGTTCCTGAACAGCCTCGGCATACAGCATACGATGCACCAGCCACTCGGCGTGGACGCCGAAGTGTTCCATCCCAAACACCGCCGCCCCGGGCTGCGTGAGCGGCTCGGGCTCACGCCGGATGCGCGGCTGCTCGTGTATGCGGGCCGTTTCGCCGACGAGAAGAACCTGCCGGTGCTGCTGCACGCGTTTGCACGACTCGGCTCCCCGTATCACCTGCTGATGATCGGCGGCGAGCGCGAGGCGCGCCCCAGTTCCAACATCACGCTGCTGCCCTACCGGCGCGACAGTCACGAGTTGGCGCAGTGGCTCGCATCGGCGGACGCGCTGGTGCACGCCGGCACGAAGGAGACCTTCGGCCTGGTGGTCCTCGAAGCCATGGCCTGCGAGCCCAACAGCGGCGCGAGCATGGCGGAGGCGATCGCAGCGCTGTACGAGCGGGATATCGAAGCCATCGGCGCAACCGGCCGGGCGCGTGTGTTGCGCCGGTTCACCTGGAACAGGGCGTTCCAGGGGCAGACGGCCGCCTACGCCTCGCTCGTCGGCGCGCCTCGCATCAGGGTACCCGAGCACCACGTCATCGGGCTGCGCTCTCCGACTTCTTAACGTGCGGCCTGTCGCACGATCAGCACGACGCCCGCGAACAGCAGCAGACACGTCGGGCCCGACGGACCGATCCTGCCGCCGTCAGCGTCGGCGCAGGACAAGCAGCAGGCGCTTGCCGGTGGGGCTTGCGGCCATGGCCAGCACCAACCGCCAGAACAGACGCTTGCTCCAGGGGGGCGCCCGCGGAGAAACCACGCTGTAGAACGTGGCGGCAACTTCCCGGTGCAGGTGTGCACCCGTGGCCTGGAGGATCCACTCGCGCGCGGAGCCGGCAATGCGGTATCGATCTGCGCCCATGCGGTCCACAGTTGGAGCGTCGAGCGCGTCCGGCAAATCCTTGGGTGCGGCGCCTGCAAACGCGAGCGAGACCAACTCATCGGGATGGGTTGTCGTCCGCCCCACCAGAGTGAGCCCGAGCGGACCGTTGGGATCGCGGCGGCAACTCACACCGCCCAGAAATGTTGCAATTCTCACGTAACGTACACGGGCTCGCAGCGCACGTCCGTCGTCACGGAGTTCGCGATGAAGCACTCTTCGTGTGCCTTGTGATGCAGCTCGGCGATTGCGGCGCGCGACGGCAAGCGGTCGCCGGAAAACGTGACGCGCGGCCGCAGCGTCACACGGGTGATGGCGGCCTTGCCGGAAGCGTTCTTCCCCAAGACTCCGCGGGCTTCGTCCGTGTACTGATCGACGCGCCACCCGCCGCGCGCGGCGAGTGACAGGAACCACAGCATGTGACAGCTCGCAAGCGAGGCCACGAAGGCTTCCTCCGGGTCAACCGCGGCTTCCTGCGACAACGGCACTTTCACCACGTGGGGCGAAGAGGACGCGGGAACTTCGACGCCACCGTCGAAGCGCCACGAGTGAGCGCGGCTGTAACGATTGTCCGTGAATACGGCGGCGCCGCGCGCCCACCGAATTTCCACCCCGTACTCGTGCTCGGCCATCGCTCTGCCCCTTTGCACCCTTGCGCGCCTACAGCTATGCGCGTACAGCACCTGTGCCGCGAACTCAATGCAGCTCCGACCGCACAACCATACAGCAGTATGCACCGTCACGGGCCCGCATTCCGTTACGCTTGCAGCCATGGCTTCGCGAGAGATCGTCAGCGCCTTCGAGCTGCAACCGCGCCGCGATCTGACGCTGCTGCATGCGACGTCGCTCGTCGTCGGAATCACCATCGGCACCGGCATCTTTCTCAAGTCGGCCGTGATGGCCCAGGCGGTGGGCACGCCCTTACTGGTGCTCGCGGCATGGGTTGTTGCCGGTCTGGTGGCGATGCTCGGGGCTCTGAGCTTCGCGGAGCTCGGCGCGCTGCTGCCGGATGCGGGCGGCGAGTACGTCTATCTGCGCGCGGCCTTCGGCGAGGTCCCCGGTTTCCTGTACGTTTTCAACAGCTTTCTCGTCGGCGGCGCCAGCATCTCCGCCTACGGCGCGGCGGTCGCGATATTCCTCTCCGACATCTACGCGTTCGACCGCGTTTGGTTCGAGCGCACCCTGCACGTGCTCGGCGCGAGCTACACGTTGCAGAGCGGCGTACGCCAGCTCATCGCCGTAGGCGTCATAGCCCTGTTTGCAACCATCAACTGCGCCGGCGTCATGCTCAGCGGACGCGTGCAGACGATCCTGACGGCAGCCAAGGTGCTTTCCATAGCGGGCGTCGCCGGCGGCGTGTTCCTCTGCAGCGGCACGCACGACTGGTCGAACCTTGCGACCCCACCGGGGGCCAATTCCGGCGGGCTGAGCGGGTTCGGTGCGGCGCTGTTCGCGGCGCTGTGGGCCTACAGCGGCTGGCAGTTCCTGCCGATGGCGGCCAGCGAAGTGCAGCGGCCGGAGCGCAATCTGCCGCGGGCCATCATCGGCGGCACACTGCTGGTGCTCGCGACCTACATGCTCATCAATGTGGCGTATCTGTACGCGTTGCCCTTCTGGCAGATCGCGACTTCCAACTCCACGGCGTACCCGGAGGCGCCCTCGGTAGCCGCTCGGACGGTGCAGACCTTCCTCGGCACGCACGCGGCGCCCATCGCGGCCCTGATCTTCCTGGTTTCCTGCACAGGCGCGCTCAACGGCACGATCCTCGCACGTGCCCGCGTGCCGTATGCGGCCGCGCGTGACGGATTGTTCTTCGCGGCCTTCGGCCGCTTGAGCCCGCACTCGCGCGTGCCCGTCACCTCGATCGTCCTGGTGAGCATCTGGGCGGCCCTGCTCGCCGCCTCCGGCACGTTCGACCAGCTGACCAACATGGCGGTGTTGTCCTACGCCATCTTCTGGATTCCGGTGGTGCTCGCGGTCATCGTGCTGCGGAACAAGCTCCCGCACGCGCTCCGGCCCTACCGTGTGTGGGGCTATCCGCTGGTGCCGCTGGTGTTTGCGCTCGTGATGGGCTGGATCCTCGTCAACGCGTTCATCACGAGCACCACGGAATCCATCGCCACGCTGGCGTTGATCCTGCTCGGCCTGCCGCTGTATCCCCTGTTCCGCAAGGGACGCGCCGCGGCGCCGCGGCTCGAACCTGAGCGGTCAGACTGATTCGAGCTCCCAGATCGTGAGCGGCGCACCGCGCCGCAGCCAGCAGCCGAGGCCGGCTTCGCGAAAATTGCGCCTGAGGCGCGCCCGATACCAGTGTCCGCTGCGCAGGTATACGTTGGAATCCGTGCGCTCCGGATCGCAGTTGTGCGCCCAGTCGCGACGCGTGAGGGCGCTGAAGTACAGCACGCCACGGCACAGCCGGGCGAAATTCGCGAGCGCGCGGCCGGCCGCCTTGGCCTCCAGGTACTGCAGCACGTCATAGCAGATCACGAGATCAAACGGCGCCGGCGCGCAGTACTCCTCGATCCGGCCGTGCTGCCATCCGTAGCGCTCGCAGAGGTAGTGACTCGTCTCGAGGCAGGTATACCGCGCGCGCGGCAGCAACGGCTGCAGCGCGGCGCGCAGCATTCCGGTCCCCGAGCCCGCCTCGAGAATGCGGCGGACTGGAAGGCCCGCGTGCTCGGTGAAGGCCGCGATGACGCGCGCCCGGACCTGCATCTCCCGGCGCGTCGTCACCGCAGTACGCGGATCGTAGTAATAGCGTTGGTAGTAATCACGATCGAAACGCATCGCCGCCTGACACTCCGCGGGGGTCAGTTCCGCATCTTGACAGTAGCGCACCTGCGCCGCGTTGCAAAAAGGGCGTAACCTGCGCAGCGCGCACGGCGGGAGGAGCCTTATGGACGTAGGTGGCAAAGAAGCGGCGGCGAACGGCGAGACCCGGAGCGTTGACTCGGTCGCGTGGCTGGTCGATTCCCTGAAGAAATACGCCATTTTCACGTTCGACGCTGCAGGCCGCGTCACGAGCTGGAACACCGGGGCCCAGCGCGTCATGGGCTACCCGCCCGCAGCAATCCTTGGACAGGCCGTCGCCCGCCTCTATTCACCCGAGGACGTTGCGAACGCTCTCCCGCAGCGCCAGCTCGAGCAGGCCGCGGCCGCGGATCACATCGAGTCCGAAGAATGGCGCGTGCGGCAGGATGGCTCACGGTTCTGGGCCCATGTCACGACGACCGCGCTGCGCGACAGCGCCGGACGGCTCGGCGGGTTCGGCACGGTCATGCGCGATCTGACGCTCGAGGAGCGGGCGCGCCTCTCGCAGAAGATGGAGGCCATCGGCCAGCTCGCAGGCGGAGTGGCGCATGATTTCAACAATCTGCTGACGGTCATCGCCGGCTACACCAGCATGATGCTGACGAGCGTTGGCCTCGACGACTCCCTGCGAGTGCCGCTCGGGGAGATCCGGGAGGCGGCGGAGCGGGCCACCTCGCTCACGCGCCAGCTGCTCGCGTTAACCTCGGCGCGGCAGTCGGTGGCGGACGATCAACTCACCGAGGCGCAGGGCCACGAGACCATCCTGCTGGTTGAAGACGAGCAAGGAGTGCGCAAGCTGACGCGTCTGGTGCTCGAGTCGCACGGCTACACCGTGATCGAGGTCAGCAATGGGGCGCGGGCGTTGGAGGCGGCGAGGGCTCACAGAGGTCCGATCCACCTCCTGGTCACGGACGTCGTAATGCCCCAGATGAGCGGCTCCGAGCTCGCACAGCATCTGCACGGCAGCCATCCGAGCGCCAAGGTGCTGTTCATGAGCGGCTACACGGACGACGCTGTCGTGCGTCACGGAGTCATCGAAGCGGAAGCGGCGTTTCTGCAGAAACCCTTCGCCCCGCACGCCCTGGCGCAGAAAGTGCGCGACGTGCTGGACGGACGCTAGAGCCCGACGCCGGCCAGATCCGGGCGGTCTCCCAAGGGCACTTCTCCTTTGACCGGCGGCTGTTGTAGCGGCGGCGCAGCTGGCGTTGGTGCCTGGATCGACTGGTCTGCTGGCGGATTCCAAGGCAGCGGGGAAAGCCGTCGGCGCAGGCGGCGTCGAGGATCTGTTGTGTATGCTGTTGCACATGTGTAGAAGTGGGCGTATAGTAGGCTTCCCGTAGCGCAACAAGGACGCGCATACCCATGGCCGCGAAAGCCGAAGATCTCCTGCGCCAGCAGTACCTCGTGCCGCGAAGGAGCGTGAAGAAGCTCAAGGAGATGAGTCGCAAGGAAGGCGTCTCCGCGGGTGAGCTCGCGCGGCGCGCCATCGAGGCGTATACCGCCGGCAGGGTGCTCTCCGAATCGGAAGACGAGGCTGCGGCCTGCGCGCTGCTGGCG
>VBNY01000031.1:6946-8832 GCA_005877705.1 Gammaproteobacteria bacterium | reverse complement strand
AAACTCCGGCTCTCGCCCAGGCTTGACCGTCATCCGGGCGATGAACGTGATTTTGGACATGCGGCGCCCCTTTTCGCGGTCGCGGAATGGTAGCACCCAGGGTGGGTAAAAAGAAACAGTCAAGACTGTTTGTTTCAGGATGCCTGTTGTAGAGTGCGGCTCAGCGGCGCTGATCGAATCGCCGGCCCACCATCGCGGAGGCAATATTCACTTTCTGAATATCAATCGCACCGCCGGCAATGCCCCAACCCCAGGCGTCGCGCAGGCGCCGCTCCATTGGATAAGCGCCCGAATAGCCATAGGCACCCATGAGTTGCACCGCGTGACCGCACACCTCGCGCGCTATCTCGTTGGCGAAGCACTTGGCGACCGAAGAGTCGAGCACGTCAGGCAGGCCATCCTGTGCATTGACTACCGCGCGCCAGATCAGCAGCCGGGCCGCTTCCACTTTCATCTGCATCTCGGCGAGCCGCAATTGCACCGCCTGGAACTCGACGAGCGGTTTGCCGAATTGCTTGCGCTCCTGCACGTAGGCGACGACGTCTTCGAGCGCGCCGCTGGCCTGCGCGAGTCCCATGGTCGCATTCCCGCAGCGTTCCAAGTCGAACGCTTCCATCAGGTTGCGGAAGCCGCCAGCCGGCACGATGATGTTTTCGACGGGCACTGCGCAGTTGTCGAAGTACAGGTCGCTGCTCGGCACACCGTGAAAGCCCATCAGGCTCTCCGCGCTGCCAAAGCTCAGTCCAGGCGTGTCGCGTTCTACGTAGATTGCTCCGATGCCTTTCGCACCCGGCTCCGGGCTCAGGCGGCAGTAAACGACGTATCCATCAGCGTGTCCTCCGCCGGAACACCAACGCTTCGCGCCGTTGATCACAACGCGGTCCCCGCGAATTTCCGCGCGCGTCGACAGATCGGTGAGCGCCGAGCCCGCCGCCGGCTCGGACATCGACACCGCCACAATCAACTCGCCGCGGCAGACGCGCGGCACGACCCGCTGTCGCAGGGATTCATCGGCGAAGCGCTCGATCGCGCGCACAGGCCCCACGCAGGATTCGAAGACCGGAAAGGCCAGTGCCGAGGAGCACTTGCCGAATTCCTCCAACACCAGCAGGGCTTCGAGACTGCCCAGGCCGAGTCCGCCGTACCGGGAGTCGACGTTGATGCCGAGAAATCCCATCTCGGCATACTCGCGGATGAGCTCGTGCGACGGCGGCGCGCCGGAACGCTCGGTCTCGGGTGCGAGCGGCATCAGCCGTTCGCGCACGTACTTGCGCGCCGCGGCCTGCAGGGCAAGTTGTTCGTCATTGAGTCGAAAGTCCACGGGTGCTCCTGTGCGAATGAGGTCGTACCATGGCGTTGAACAAGGTCATGCGATGGGGCTGCTGACAGGGATCCGCGTGCTCGATTTCGGCCGCTCTGTGGCGGGTCCCTACTGTGCCACGCTGCTGGGCTACCTGGGCGCCGATGTCATCCGCATCGAGCGCCGGGGCGGGGGGGAGGATCGGTTCATTGCGCCGATCACGGCGCAAGGTGAAGGCGCCGTGCTCTTTCAAACAGCGTGCAACAAGCGCTCCCTTACTCTCGACTTTCGTCACCCGCAGGCGCGTGAGATCGTGCGCAGGCTCGTTTCGACCGCCGATGTCGTCGTTGCCAACCTGCCGCCCACGGTGCTCAGCTCGCTTGGGCTCGACTATGCGTCGCTCAGCGCGATTCGATCGGACATCATCCTCGCAACGCAGACGGCGTTCGGGGACGCGGGGCCGTACCGTGATCGAGGCGGGTTCGATGGTATCGGGCAAGCAATGTCGGGGGCCATGTACATGAGCGGCGTTCCCGGAGCTCCTGCGAAAGCCGCTGCACCGTATGTCGACTACACGACCGCAGTG
>VBNY01000031.1:0-6829 GCA_005877705.1 Gammaproteobacteria bacterium | reverse complement strand
CGGGAACCGAGCGCAGACCTCTGCACCGTCCGACGTGTTCCCGACGGCGGATGGCCACATCCTTACTCATGTCGTCGGCAACGGGTTGTTCAAGCGCTGGGCGCGTCTGATGGGCGATGAAGCCCTGTGGACGCGCAATCCGCTCTACCAGACAGATCAATCCCGTGCCGATCACAGTGAGAAGATCCTCGCGCGCATGCGTGCATGGTGCACAGAACGCACAACCGTGCAAGCGGTTGCCGAGCTCGACCAGGCGGGCATTCCGGCAGGTCCGGTCTACAAGCCTCAGCAGGCACTCGAGGATCCGCAGGTCGCGGCCTTGGGATGGATGCACGCAATCACCGACTACCCCGGCCTGACTGGTCCGGCTCCCGTGCCCGATCTGCCGGTGAGCCTGACGCGCTCTCCCGGAGGCATTCGATCCGGTCCGCCCCGGATCGGCGAGCATACCGATGAGATCCTCGCGAGCCTTGCCTATACTCCCACCGAAATCGCCGAGTTGCATGCGCGCGCAGCGGTGTAATCCGTCGCCGCCCGACAGCGGCGACGGCCCGGATCCCTACTTGTTCAAGAATCTGTAGCCGAGCTGCGCTCCGATGAAGCGCGGCTCGCCGTAGAACGTCCACACCCAGAGCGGATCGACGTTCTGAGCAGATTCGACGTAGACCTTGTCGGTCAGGTTGCGAACAAACACATGCGCGAACCAACGTTCGTCAGCGCTGTTGTAGGTTACCGCAGCATCCACGAGCGTTCGGGCATCCGCATACGTCTGCGTGAAGCGTGCGTACGGCAGCGCAATCGAATAGGTGTCCAGGTTCCTGGAGATGTAGTTAGCGGCTGCGTCGAATACGAACTGCCCCGGTAGTTGCCCCAGCGTCACCGTGTAGTTGAGATCGACCGTTGCGGTCCACTGGGGACAACGGTTCACAGCCAGACCGGACAGATCGACCCGATTCGGCGGGTCGCCGCTGGTGAAGCTGTTGTACTTGCAGTGTTGATAGCTCAACGGCAGGCGCAACAGCAGCCCTTCCGTGAGCTTCGCCGTGAGCTCGCTCTCGATGCCGTAGGTCGTCATCTTCGCGGCATTGCGGAACAGGGTTTCTTCTCCGGGCGAGCCGTTCAGATTGGTCACCGGCACGACGACCTGGCGAATGGCGTCCTTGTACTGCACGTAGAACAGGGCTTCGTTCAACCGCAGCCGCCGATCGAACAGCTCACTCTTCATGCCCACCTCGAAAGAATCGGCCTTCTCGGGATTGGTGGGTTTCCTCTCGTCGAGCGTGATCGGGTTGCCGCTGGTTCCCACCTGGTCGTTGTATCCGCCAGCCTTGAATCCGTGCGAATAGGTTCCATAGCCGAACACGGTGCAGGTATGGCTGTCGCTGACGACGCCGAACGGAAAACGGGCAAAATCGGCTGCGCTCATCAGCCCTCCGAGCTGCTGCCACGTGAAGGACGGGACGATCGCCCCGGTGGGCGAGGGGAGCTGCTGGACGAAGACCTGCTGCCGCCCGATCCAGTCCTTGCTGTCGCGGGTATAGCGAGCGCCGATCGTGAGCGTTGTGTCATCGCTGAATTGGTAGTTGCCCTCGCCATAGACCGCGGCTGACTTCTCCACCTGCGCATTGCACAGAACTTGCGGGTTGTTGTTGTAGCCGCCCGGTTGCAGGCCGGGCGCGGTCGGGATCCCGAAGAGATCGTAGATGCCCAGAATCTGCGCGACGCAGAACTTCGTGTCGTCGTGCTGGTAGAAGGCGCCCGCGACGTAGTTGAGCTTGTCGTTTGGGTTGGACGCGAAACGCAGTTCCTCCTGCCACGTCTTGCGGCGATCCGAGCGATTGGCGTCGAATACCGATACCGGGCCGACCACGCCCGTGTAGTTTGACGGGAGACTGGAGTCTTGCGAGCGGTAGCCCTGTACCCAAGTGAGGGTGCCGGAGGCTCTTGTTCAGTCCACGTTCAAGTGAGATCCATCCGCATCGACGTGATGACCATTCGGCGCGTCGATGAGAAATCCGGCACGGGTCGTCACGCCCGCCTGATTCAGCGGATCGCCCGTGAGATGGCCCGGTAGTCCCAGCTGGGTAAATACGAAGTAGGGTAAACCCGTGGACGGATTTACGTCGGTCGGAGTCGTATTGAGCGCTCCAGGAGACTTCGAGCGATCATTCAGATGCTCATAGGTGAAGAGGGCGCGCAGATCGTCAGTGGGTTGCCAAAGGAGCTTGGCACGCGCGGTGAACACGTCAGTTCCTCCGACCCGACTGCCGTCTCCCGTATAGGTGACGCCGCCAATCGTGTTACTCGCGCCGTTGCGCATCCAGCCGTCTTCGCGCTCCTCGCTCGCGACCAGGCGCAGCGCCAGCCTGTTGTCGATCAGCGGCACGTTGAGCGCTCCCTGTACTGTGTACGCGTTGTAGCTGCCTTCCTGGCCTTGCAGCTCGAAAGATGTCGTATCGAGAACCGGGGCCTTGGTGCGCACGACGACGGCGCCGCCGGTAGTGTTCTTGCCGAACAAGGTGCCCTGAGGGCCTCGCAGCACCTCGATCTCCTGGACGTCGAACGGATCGAGCAGCTGCGTCTGGACGCTCGGCATCACGAAATCGTCGACAAGGACGGAAACCGGCGCCTCGTTGTAGACGATGATGTCGGTATTGCCGACGCCGCGCATGGCAAACGACGCGGCATTGAAGCCATTGATCTTGTTTGCCGAAAAATTCGGCACCAGCATGGCCATGTCGCCCAGGCTCCGCGGCGCCAAATCCGCGATTGCCTGCGCATCGAGGGCCGTGACCGCGATCGGTGTCGTCTGCAAATTGGATTCGCGGCGCTCGGCGGTGACGACGATCTCCACCAGGCCGGCCGCTGGCTGGCCGGCCGCCTCAGGCCCGGCCTCGGCTAGGGTCATCGCTGGTGAAAGGTTGGCCAGAAGGATCAAGCCGCCCAGATGTCGCGGCAGGTGCCTCTTGCGGGCAATTTGCGCCACACGCGTCGAGATGGTCATTGACGTCTTGCTCCCCCTTGAGAAAGTCGCTGCAAACCCATGCGCCCGGCCCGTGCACGCTGCAGCGGGCGCCTCTTCCGAGCTGCAACGTACGCGGGGTGAATAAAAAAAACAAGCACGACTGTTTCTTTTCAGCTGACGTCCTATAATGGGCGGACCTGAGGCGGTGTACCGCGAAGGCAGGCAGGCCCATGGATACGGCAACGGTTCAGCGTTTCCTCGACGGCATGAAATATGAGGCCGAGCGCACCGGTCCGCCGGCGGACTTCCCACAGCTGGCCGATATTCCCGGCGGCCGGTACGTCGAGCACGAGTTTCTTCAGTTGGAGCGTGAATTCCTGTGGAAGCGGAGCTGGCTCTACATCTGCCACGTCGATGAGCTCTCCCAGCCCGGCAGTTTCCTCCTGACTCGCAAGACCGGCTCGCCGATCATCGTCGTGCGCGGCAAGGACGACGTGATACGCGCGTTCTACAACACCTGCCGCCACCGGGGCGGGCCCATCGTGAAAGCCGACAACGGCTGCAGCGACGGCTTCGTGTGCGGTTATCACGGATGGACCTACACGCTCGAGGGCAAGTTGATCAATCTGCGCGACAAGCGCGATTTCGTCGGGCTCGACATGCAGGCGCGCTCGCTCGTGCAGGTCCGCTGCGAGCGCTTCTACAACTGGGTGTTCATCAACGAAGACCCGCAGGCGCAGCCCCTGGAGGAGCATTTCGCTCCCTTCATCGAGTACTTCCGGCAATTTCAGCCGCTGCAATGGCGCTTCGTCATGCAGGAAGGCTTCGACGTGAAGTGCAACGTCAAAGTGCTGATGGATGCGTTCCTCGAGGTCTACCACCTGAAGTCGATTCATACGAATACCGTGGACCGCTTCCTCGATCACCGCGGCACTACGATCGCGCTCTACCGCAACGGTCACTCGCTGATGGTCACGCCGAACCGCCGGCCGGACTGGGTGGACCCCGGAACCCGGGGGATGCCGCGGGTCGAGACCGCAACCGTCGTGTCCGCGAAGAACAATCCTTCCTTCAACTTCTTTCCGAATCTGGTCACGCCGGTCGATCCGACGGGCGCGCCGTTCCTGCTGTTCTGGCCGACCTCGGACACAACCATGCGCATCGAGTGCCACTGGTTCGCGCCGGACTGGGGTGGCGGACCAATACCGGACCTGTGGAACGTGCGGATCGCCAACTTCGACCGTATCCTGGCGGAGGACCTCCAGTTCGCGGAGGCCATTCAACAGTCGATGATGTCAGCGGGCTTCACGGGCATGCCGCTGAACTACCAGGAGCGGCGCATCTACCACTGGCACGAGGAGCTGGATCGGCGCGTCGGGGTGGAGCGGGTCCCCGAGCGCTTGCGGGTGAAGCCGTTGCTCGCCCGGTATTGCGAGAATTGATCTCACGCGAGGCGCGACCGTGACTGCCCTCGGCAGCATTGTTTCCTACGGCGCTTATGTGCCGCGACTCAGGTTGCCGCGCGAGCGCATCGCCGCTGCCATGCAGTGGCTGAAGTCGACTTCGGCTGCGAGAGCCGCCGGCTCGCGCGCAATATGCAATTGGGACGAGGATTCATTGACCCTCGCGGTGGAGGCAGCGCGTGCCTGTTTGCTCAATGCCGGGGCGGATGCTGACAGTCCGCCGCCCCTCTGCTCGGTGAGCCTGGCCTCCACTACATTGCCATTCGCCGATCGCAGCAATGCCACGTTGCTAGCTGCTGCGCTCGACCTGCCGGTCACGGTCGAAACCGCCGATTTCAGCGGGTCGCTCCGTGCTGGAACGACGGCGCTCGCGCAGGCCGTCAAGCGCACAGACTCGGGCCTGCGACTGCCCGTGGCGGCAGATGCGCGACTGAGCAAGCCCGGTAGCGCACAAGAGCTGGAATACGGCGCAGGAGCGGCTGCGTTGCTGATCGCCCCCGGAGTGCCTGGTGGGCGCGAGGCTGGCCGAGATGAACGCGACCCGCGCTCGCTGGGGGACATTCTTTCGGTGTCGCATCTGGCGGCCGACTTCGTCGATCACTATCGGTTGAGCGGCGAGTCCTTCGACTACGCGCTGGAGGAGCGCTGGGTCCGGGACGAGGCGGTTAACAAGCTCGTGCCCGCTGTGATCACGAAGGCGCTCGAGGCGGCGGACTTGTCGTCCTCGAGCATCGATCACTTCGTCATGGCCGGCAGCGCGACAGCGATCAAGCGTATCGCAGAACATAGCGGCCTCCACCGCGCCAGGATCCAGGATGCTCTGCGCGACGACTGTGGCGATACCGGGGCGGCGCATCCGTTGCTTCTGCTGGCTGCTGCGATCGAAACTGCCGCGCCGGGGCAGCACATTCTCGCGATCGGATTCGGCCAGGGAGTTGACGCTCTGGTCGTGCGAATTCCTACGCCGAAACCAGCAGTTCGGCATCGCACCGTCGTGGACGCGCTGGCGCGCCGCAAGGCTGAGCAGTATTACACGCGATACCTGTCCCATAGTGGTCTGCTGGAAGCGGATTTCGGGATGCGTGCCGAGCGTGACAACCGCAGTGCTCACAGTGTCGCATGGCGCAAGCATCGTCAGCTCACCGCGTTCGTCGGCGGGCGCTGTCGGAGTTGCAACACCGTGCAGTACCCGAAAAGCCCCGCCTGTGTAAATCCGCAGTGCCGGCGCATCGATACGCAGACCGACTATCGTCTGGCAGACGTCCTCGGGCGTGTGAAGTCGTTTACGGAAGACTGGCAGGCCTTTTCGCCGCGGCCGCCCAGCATTTACGGCAACGTGGAATTTGAGCCAGGGGGCAATCTGCTGATGGAGCTCACCGATCTGGATGCGGGGGAGGTTGCAGTCGGAATGCCTGTCAATTTCGTATTCAGAGTCAAGGATATCGACCCGATGCGCGCCTTCAAACGGTACTTCTGGAAAGCGACACAGGTCTGACCTCCATGGCAAGTGGCATCCGCGACAAGGTGGCGATCCTAGGCATGGGTTGCTCGAAGTTCGGCGAGCGGTGGGATTGTGGCCCGGACGATCTCATCGTCGAAGCCTGCAGTGAAGCGTTTCGATGAGCAGAGCGTCGGCAAGTCGGCGCTGCCGCTTTCCATGGCGCTGCGGCTTGCGAACATACCGGTGACACGAGTCGAGAATCTCTGCGCGACGGGTACCGAGGCGCTGCGCGGTGCGGTGTACGCGGTAGCAGCAGGCGCGTGCGACATCGCGCTCGCTGTCGGTGTGGAGAAGCTGAAGGACACCGGCTATGCGGGGCTGCCGGAGCGGACCAAGGGCACCTTCGAGGATCTGTATCTGCCGGCGAGCACGGCTCCCGGGGCCTTTGCGCAGCTCGCGAGCGCCTATGCGGTCCGGCATGGCTACTCCATCGATGAGATCAGGCGCGCCATGGCACACATCTCGTGGAAGAGCCACGAGAACGGCGCGCGCAATCCCAAGGCGCATCTTCGCAACCGGATCACGCCCCAACAGGTGCTCGACGCTCCGATGATCTCGTATCCCCTGGGGGTGTTCGATTGCTGCGGCGTCAGCGACGGTGCCGCCTGCGCGATCGTGACGACGCCGGATATTGCGCGCGCGCTGGGGAAACGCGATCTCGTCATGGTGAAGGCGTTGCAGCTCGCGCCGAGCAATGGCGTGGAGATGAGCCATCAATCCTGGGATGGCAGCCACACGCTCACGACGCGACTCGCGGCTCAGCGTGCCTATGTCGAGGCCGGGATCGCCAAGCCGCGTGAGCAGATCGACCTCATCGAGGTGCACGATTGCTTCTCGATCACCGAGCTGGTGCTGATGGAGGATCTGGGTCTTTCCGATGTGGGGCGCGCACCGCACGAT
>VBNY01000030.1 GCA_005877705.1 Gammaproteobacteria bacterium | reverse complement strand
CTCGGTGGCATTCCGAACCGTAACATCGCGAGTGTTGCGATCTTCGGGTTGGCTGCCTGAGCAGCCGCCCGCAACTGTATTGAAAAATGGACTCGACTCATGGCTGACACACCGCGCGGCGGTAGGGACAATGAACTGGAAAGCAAACCTTGGGGCGCCTCCGACGAGAAGCTGGCCACTCGGCCACTTGCTTTCCGTGACAATCTGCTGGCGGGGCAGACGTTCCTGATCTCTGGCGGGGGCAGCGGCCTCGGCCGCGCCATCGCCTATGTCTGTGTACGACTCGGCGCCAACGTGATGATCTGCGGCCGGCGGGAGCAGAAGCTGACGGAGACGGCGAACGGCATTCGCACGCAACTGGGCCGGGAGATCGGCAGCACGGCGATGA
>VBNY01000029.1 GCA_005877705.1 Gammaproteobacteria bacterium | reverse complement strand
TGTCTCCGGGTACGCCTACACGTACCTCATGAACGGCAGTACGCCGGCGGGCAATTGGACGGGACTCTTCCTGCGCGGCGAGAAGGTCCGGCTGCGCTTTATCAATGGATCTTCGATGAGCTTCTTCGATGTGCGCATTCCGGGGCTGAAGCTGATGGTGGTGGCCGCCGACGGACAGGACGTCGAACCCGTCACAGTGGATGAGTTTCGCATGGGGGCTGCCGAAGTGTACGACGTGATCGTGGAGCCGAAGGACGATCGAGCCTACACGATCTTCGCGCAGTCACTTGACCGCTCGGGCTACGCTCGCGGCACACTGGCGCCCCAATCCGGCTTGCAGGCGGACGTGCCGCCGCTCGATCCCCGGCCGCTGCTCACCATGGTTGATATGGGTATGGGTCACGACATGGCAGGCATGGACATGAGCGGCATGAAAGGCATGGATCACGGCTCGATGGAGGGAATGAGCCATGACATGGCCGTTATGAAAGGGATGGAGCAGGGTGGGAGCTCCGCCGGGGACCATGGCTCGACGCAGGGTATGGATCACGACATGAGCAACATGGGGGGCATGGGCCACGGCGCAATGGATCACGGTGCCATGGCCATGGGGGATGACAAGGGTTGGGTGCCTCAGCACGCGCCCGCCGAGTACGGCCCCAATGTCGATTCACTGGCCATGCAACCGCAGAGCCGCCTGGATGATCCGGGCGTGGGTCTGCGTAACAACGGGCGTCGCGTTCTGACCTACGCGGATTTGCATACCCTCGGCGGTCCGATCGATCACCGCCCGGCAGGCCGCGACATCGAGTTGCATCTCACCGGCCACATGGAACGCTTTGTGTGGTCATTCGGCGGCGAGAAGTTCTCGGAAGCGGAGCCCTTGCGGTTCAACTATGGCGAGCGTCTGCGCCTGGTGCTGGTGAACGACAGCATGATGCATCACCCCATACATCTGCACGGTATGTGGGGCGAAGTGGAGTCGGAGAAAGGAGAATTCTTGGTCCGCAAGCACACCATCACCGTGCAGCCGGGGCAGCGCCTCGCCTATTGGGTCACCGCCGATGCGCTCGGCCGTTGGGCGTATCACTGCCATCTCCTGTATCACATGGAAGCCGGCATGTTTCGGGAGGTGCATGTCGAGCGCTCCTCGAAAGAGGGCGAGGCTCAGGAATCGGCCTCTCACCCCTATCACCGCTCGTCGCAAGGCCCCGAGCCGCAACCCGCCGCGCCGGCGCGCAACGACGAGGAGACTACGAGCGAGGCGGTTCACGTGCCACCCGATCCGCCGCAGCATCCGATGGGTGGCATGCCCTACCCAGAGATGGCGGCGATGATGCAAATGGACGACACGGCGCGTACTGAGAAAATGCTCTTCGATCAACTCGAGTGGCGCAACACCGCCGAGGGCAATGCCGCGGTGTGGGATGAGGAGGGATGGTACGGCGGCGACTACAACAAGGTCTGGCTGAGATCAGAAGGCGAACGCGTCGGTGGCACGACGCAGAGCGCCCGCGCCGATCTCCTGTGGGACCATACCTTCGCGCGCTGGTGGAGTGTGCAGGCTGGGGGACGCCAAGATTTCGGCCGGGGTCCTTTACGCACTTGGGCGGCGATCGGCGTCCAAGGAATCGCGCCCTATTGGTTCGACACCGAGGCCACGTTCTATGTCGGTGAGCAAGGACGCACGGCCGTGAGGCTCAAGAGCGAATACGAGCTGCTCTTCACGCAGCGGTTGATTCTGCAGGCGGAAGGCGAGGCTAATCTCTACGGCAAGGCCGATCCCGCGCGTCAACTGGGCTCTGGTTTGTCCGATCTTGAGATCGGCCTGCGTCTTCGTTACGAAGTGCGGCGGGAGTTTGCGCCCTATGTCGGGGTGGTTTGGTCGCGCGCTTTCGGAGGCACCGCAGACCGAGTGCGGGAGTCCGGCGGGAATGCCAGCGATGTGCAGTTCGTCGCGGGCTTGCGTGCGTGGTTTTAGCGGAAACTCAGCACGAATCGCTCATCCACACAGATACCAGTTTTTGTCGGCATCATTCTCACAACTCATCCTCTGGAGACTTGAACATGAAGATCCTCTCGCTCTTGTTCGGTCTGGCCCTGGTGACGTCTGCGGTCACCGCGAGCGCCCACGCTCACCTGCAGAAGTCCAGTCCGGCGGATAACAGCGTGATCACGACATCCCCCTCTGTCCTCGTGCTGAATTTCTCGGAAGCCGCGCGACTGACCGCCTTATCGATTCAGAAGGGCAGTGAGTCCGAGCAGAAGCTGAAACTGCTGCCGGCGACCGCCGCGCAGCAGATCTCCGTCCCGCTGCCCCAATTGACGCCCGGCACCTACTCGGTCAGCTGGTATGTGGTGAGCGATGACGGCCATGTGATGTCAGGCACGCTGCACTTTACACTGGCCGCCGACCATGCGACAGATCACCCGGGCTGATCATTCGACACGGCACTGACGGCGGTACGCGAATGACGGACGTTCTCTCGGCGATCCTGCGGGCGTTGAGCTTTGTGCTACTGTTCCAGGCGGCCGGAGTCGCGATCTTTGTCGCTCTCTTCGGCCGCCGACTCGCAAGCTCTCGGGGTGCGGTCCGTCGCCTGGGTCAGGCGGCGGCGCTCGCGGCCATGGTGCTGGTCGCAGGACACTACGCCTTGGAGGCCGCGCGGATGACGGGGGAACTGTCCGGCATGTGGGACTCCTCCCTACAAGGGATCGTGTGGCATTCACCGAGCCGCGCGGCCTTGATATGTCGGCTGTCGGGCCTGCTGCTGATCACCATTGGGTTTCAGGGTGCGAGTCCTCGGTGGACGATCGTGGCAGTCGCCGGAGCGGTGCTCGCCGCCCTGGCGTTCACGCTCACAGGACACACATCCGTCAACGTGCATCGTGGGGCGTTGGCGACGCTGTTGATGCTCCACCTCATGGTCGTTGCGTTCTGGTTCGGTGCGTTGTGGCCCCTGATTGTCGCGAGCTTGCGGGAGACGCCCGCCCGGGCTTCCGAGATCATCGAACGGTTCACCGCCGTGGCGACTTGGCTCGTGGCGGTGATCTTGTTGGCCGGAATTGTCATGGCCGTTCTGTTGCTTCCGAGCGTATCCGCCTTGAGCGAGCCCTACGGGAAATTGCTCATCGCCAAAGTCGTCGGCTTCGCTGTGCTGATGGGGCTTGCCGCCGCGAACAAGTGGCGGCTCGGCCCCGCTCTGGTCCACGGGTCGGTACAAACTGGGCGGTGGTTTCGCCGGTCGGTGGCCGCCGAGTATGTCCTGATCGCGGCGGTACTCACGATCACGGCGGTCATGACTTCTTTCTTCTCACCTGAGGCTTGAGGAGGGAGTGCGAGCCAGGACTTGCCCGGCGCTGGCTCGAACTCCGACCGACTCTACATCTCAGCGCGGATACCCAGATTGAACGTGCGGCCGGCCAGAGGTGCCCAAACGTCTGTGATAGGGTTGCCGCCGGGCCCCGGCGTCGGACGAATGAGCGGCTCGAAGGGCGTCTGGCGCACATTCGTCAAATTGATCGCATTCAGAAAAATTGAAAGTCCGCGGAAGCGGATTTCGCCGAGGGCATTGAGCCCGAAGTAGGGCTCGCTGATGCTGCGATACGGATCCTCGGTGAGCGCTTGTCTGCCGGTGTAACCGAGCTCCAGTCCAATGCGCCCGCGCTTCTCGTTCTCGATAATACCGGCCAGCTCCCCGTGGCGCGGCACCAGGGGCGCGCACTGACGCGCGCCGGGTGTGATCCCTTCAGTCACATCGAGGTAGCTCCACGAGGCAATCAGTTGTAGCGGCCCGGTGACATAGCGGATCAGCGCTTCGGCACCCGGCGCGCGCCGCGGACCCGGGGCGTTCACCAGCTCGAGCTTTTGTCCGGGCGCGCTCTGGCCCTCGAGTGGATCGCGTATCTCCGACGTAAACACACTCGCGTTCACGTCCCAGCCGTGGTCGGCGCATTTTGCGTCGAGCGACGCGGTCACCGCGCGCTCCGCGTGCAATCCGTGCAGGGGCCGGAGTGCACCCAGCCCCGTGGCCTCGATCTCATCAACGAAAGGAGTTCGTGCGGCAAAGCCGCTCCCGACGGAGGCGCGCACGCTCCATTCGCTCTGCGGCACGTGCACCAGCGCTGAAAAGCCTTGGACTCAGAAACGTTCCGTAGGCGTTGTGCGCATCGACGCGCGCGCTGCCTGCGAATTTCAGCCAGGGCGTGGGGGCAGACTCATCCTGGGCAAAGATCGCCGGTAAGTTGTAGGTGTAGCTCACGCCGGGGACGGCCGGCACGGCGAGCTCGTCGCGCTCGAGGGCGAGCCCGAGCACCCAGACATGGCCGTGATGGTTACCGCTCAAGGCTTCCTCGCCGAACGCCGTGGTTTGCCTCGAGGCGATGCGCTGCGTCGCAAACGTACGGTCCAGGTGATTCGAGGTGAACGAGAATCATCCACTCAATGTGAGCCCATCCGCCAGTACTCGCTGACTGACCGCCCCGCCATCAAACCAACGGTACCACCCCGAAGATCTGCATCGCTCGTTTCAAATTGTAGGCCAGCACGTGCAAACTCATCTCAGTGCGCACGTTTGGTAGTCACTTCATCAGGAAGTGCGTGGATCCCATCCAGGATTTCAGCGTACCGAACACATGCTCTGCGGTCTGCCGGCGGATGCGCGCCGCCTCTGGCATCTTCTCCAGGCGAGACTGCATCGCCTCCAGTACCGCCTCGTGCTCCCAGCCTAGTTCAAGGTGAACACATGGCGCTCGTCTCTATACGCGGCCGCGGTGCCACGGTTTTGCTCAGCGGGCGCGCGCACTCGCCGGCATCCTGTCCGGCTCCGGTCACTCCCGGTCCTACTTGGAATCTGCGGCGGCTACGTAATCGAACTTGTCGTTTTGACTGATGAAAAAGACGCACTCATTGGGCGAGATGCATTTGGTAATATGCCGCTCGCCACCTTTCTGGAACCAGTACGAGCCAATTGGAAGTGGCACATCGGTACTGCCCGGCAGGCCGTTGACTGCGACCCCTGAGATGACGACCCCCCCAATAGTCCGCCGTGTGCGTGTGCACAGGGCTGACGAATCCGGGTGGCATGCGGATGAACGTGCCGTGTGGGCCGCGTGTCCGATCGCCGTATGCGGCGGCGGCCTTGAGCTCGCCGTGGACGCCGTCCGATACCCCGGTCGGACCATATCGCAGTTCCGTCACCGGCATGTTTACGGACGCAGCGTGTTCGAGGGCCGCGGGGTTGAACGTGGCGACAGAGAGGAGCGCGAGCAATGGAGCGATAGCGCGTGCGGGTACGTGGAGTGTCTTCCGGAGAGCAATTTTCATGAAGCTAAATCCCCTGAAGTAAAGATCTGTTATGAGGTTGGATCGACAAATGTTGATTTGCAAGGGGCTCCGGTACGTGTGCGGACGCGTGTCAATGCGGCGCGCCAGAAAAATCGTGGCCTTAATTGTTGGCACGGCTCAGCGCGTGCTACTGTCTCAAAAGCTGCTCTTCTTTTTGCATTTCCTGCTGTCAGGTGCGTTTCCATCGCGGCGACGTTCCCGTACTGCGCTTGCTCGCGCATATCTGCCGTCGCGGCAGCAAACACCAGTGGCCTTGACGTCAGGAGCGGGGTGCAGGCGACGTGTTCGGCAGTGCTCTGCGCTCCGCACGGTATTGCGACGGGGTAATGCCCATCACCCGACGGAATGCCCGCGAGAAGTTACCGGACGAGGAGAACTTACACGTGAGTGCGATGTCGGTCAGCGTTCTAGCAGTTTGCTCGAGCAGAGCCTTAGCGTGCTCCAATCGTCGCTCTCTGACATATTGGTGCGGCGACCTTTCCGTAGCTACCCTGAACGCTCGTGAGAAATGGAACTGACTCAAATGCGCGGTTGATGCCAGGGTAGCCACGGTGAAATCGTTCTCAACGTGTATCTCGATGAAATCGAGCACGCGCTGGAGCCTCCGATGATCCAGGCCCTTACCCGCACTTGGAAAAATAGGCGGTTGCACTGCAGCTGTGTTTCGTAGCCGCTGGATTTCGACCTCCAGCGCCGCGATACGCCGGTCGCGCTCACCAAGGGCCTCGGAGACATCGCTGGCCTCGATA
>VBNY01000028.1 GCA_005877705.1 Gammaproteobacteria bacterium | reverse complement strand
CAGCAGCTCCGCGGGCCGCCCGCTAACCAGGTTGATGACCCCGCCGGGGAGATCGCTGGTCTCGAAGACCTGGGACAGGTCGCCCAGGATCACTGGATAGGCCGCCGAAGGCACGGCCACGACCGTGTTTCCCGCCGCCACCAGTGGCAGGACCATCGACAGGAGTCCCAGCAGCGGCGTCTGTTCGGGACATAGCACGCCCACAGTTCCGAGAGGCTCGTTCATGGCGACGGCCACGTTCCTGAAGGGCGGGGAGTGGACCACGCCTTCGTACTTGTCAGCCCACGCGGCGTACGAAAACAGTCGCTCGACCCCGAGCCTCACTTCCTGCGACGCTTGCTTCCTGCCCACCGCCCCCGCGAGGCGTGCGGCGATCTCTGTTCCGCGCTGCGACAGGTTCTCGGCGATGTAGTACAGCACCTGCGCCCGGTTGTGCGCGGTCGTACTGCTCCAGTGTTCCGCTTGTCGCGCCGCCTGCACCGCGTTGCGGATATCCTTGCGGTTGCCGAGTGGGGTCTCGCCGAGCAGCACGCCTTTGGTGCTGCGGCACTCGAGGCTGTAGCCCGAATCCGGCCGCACCTGCTTGCCCCCGATATAGAGCTTCACGGTCCGGTCGATCAGCGGGCGCTCGGCCGGCGCGGGATCGCGGCTCCGGGAAGCGTCGCGCCGCAGCGGCGGCGCTTTGCGGAACCAGATCGGCTCCAGATACTCGCGCAACCCTTCACGGCCGCCCTCTCTTCCGAAGCCGCTCTCCCGGTAGCCACCGAAGCCGCAGGCCGCATCGAACATGTTGGTGCTGTTCACCCACACCACGCCCGCCTTGATCCGGGCTGCAACCTGGAGCGCGACATTCACGCTCTCGCTCCACACACTGGCCGCCAGGCCATACGTGCTGTTGTTGGCGAGCGCCACGGCTTCCGCGGGCGTTCTGAACGTCATGGCCGCCAGCACCGGCCCGAAGATCTCGTGCTGCGCCACGATCGACGTCGGATGAACGTCCGTGAGCAGCGTCGGCCGGTAGTACAAGCCTCGCGATGGGACCGGCACATCCGGCTGCCAACACGTGGCCCCGTCCGCGACCCCTTGCGCGACGAGGCGCTCGATGCGTTCCAGCTGCACGCGCGCGACGATCGCTCCGATGTCAGTCGTCTTATCGAGCGGCGGGCCCAGTCGCAACTCGGCCATCCGCGCCTGCAGTTTCTTAGTCAATCGGACTGCAATGCTCTCCTGCATCAGCAGCCGCGATCCGGCGCAGCAAACCTGACCTTGGTTCAACCAGATGCCATCGACAAGGCCTTCGACGGCGCTGTCGAGATCGGCGTCTTCGAACACCACGCAAGGGGACTTCCCCCCCAGCTCCAACGACAGCTTCTTGCGCGAATCAGCGGTTGCCCGGCGGATCGCTCTACCTATCTCCGTTGAGCCCGTGAACGCGATCTTGTCCACCCCCCGATGCACTACCAGCGCGGCTCCGGTGGAGCCGTCTCCTGTGACGATATTCACGACGCCATTCGGCAGGCCGACTTCGTTGCAGAGATCGGCAAACGCCAGCGCCGTGAGCGGCGTAAACTCCGCCGGCTTCAACACCACGGTGTTTCCGGCCGCGAGCGCCGGCGCGATCTTCCACGCGAGCATCAGCAAGGGAAAGTTCCACGGAATGATTTGCCCGACGACGCCGCACGCCTGGCAGCCGGGGAACTCCCGCTCGAGCAGCTGCGGCCAGCCGGCGTGGTAGTAGAAATGCCTCGCCACCAGGGGTATGTCGATATCGCGGCTTTCCCGGATCGGCTTACCGTTGTCGATCGTTTCCAGCACTGCGAGCCGCCGCGAGTGCTTCTGCACCTGGCGCGCGAGCGCGTACAGAAAGCGGGCGCGATTGTGCGGCGCCAACACCTGCCAGGGCCGGAGCGCGGCGCGCGCCGCCTTGACGGCAGCGTGCACATCAGCCGCGCTGCCCTGGGCGACATCCGCGAGCTTCTCACCAGTCGATGGATCGCAGGTCTCGAAGTACCGGCCTTGCGCCGGAGCGCTCCACCTGCCGCCGATGAAATGGCCAAAGCGGCGCTTGAACCGATCCAACCATGCCTGGGCGGGAGCCGGGTCTTCGGGCGCGGGACCGTAGTCCATTGTCCGGAACTTGTCGGCCAAGGTGTTACTCGACAGGGATCCTTCGCTAAGCCGCTCGCTGCGCGTGACAGTCCTCATGTTTGGTGCGGCTCACATCAGCGGATGACGGTAGGCGGCGGAATATCGCCCGCTGCTGTGGAAGGCCAGTTGCCGCTCGATGTCCGCCAGCGCGCCGCTCGCGCCGATCCTGAATAGATGCGGCTCCAGCCAGCTCTGACCCAGCTCCTCTTTCATCAGCGTCAGCCATTCAAGCGACTGCTTTGCGGTGCGGATCCCGCCCGCCGGCTTGAGCCCGACGGCCATGCCGGTCCGCTCGCCATACTCGCGGATCGCCCGCGTCATCACCAGTCCCACCGGCAATGTGGCGTTGACCGCCTCCTTTCCGGTGGAGGTCTTGATGAAATCGGCGCCCGCCATCATGGCGACCCAGCTGGCTCGCGCCACGTTGCGCAACGTTGCCAGATCCCCGGTGCCGAGGATGACCTTGCAGAGCGCACCGCCGCACGCTTCCTTGAAGGCGGCGATCTCGTCGTACAGCTGCCGCCAATGCGCTCCAAACACGTGGGAGCGCGTGATCACCACGTCGATCTCGTCGGCGCCCGCATCGACGGAGCGCCGAATCTCTGCGAGGCGTTCCTCGAGCGCATTCAGGCCTGCTGGAAAGCCGGTCGATACGGCTGCGACGCGGATGTTGGTCCCCTGCAGGGCGCGGCGGGCCGCTGCCACGAACAGGTGATAAACGCACACGGCGCCTACCTGCAGCGGCAGGTCCTGGATCCCGAGAGCCGCCTTTACGCTGTCGGAAACCGGATGCGCCGCCTTGGCGCAGAGCCGCCGGACCCTCTCCTCGGTGTCATCGCCCGAGAGCGTCGTGAGGTCCATGCAGGCGATCGCCCTCAGCAACCAGGCGATCTGCCAGTCCTTCTTGACGGTTCGGCGCGCAACGAGCGTCGCCGCACGGCGCTCCACCGCACTGGTGTTCACGCGGATACTGTCAATCCATTCAACCTGCAGGGGCACTCCGGCGTTCGCCACCAGCCCTCGCCCCTCTGGCCGGCTGACGAGCGCGCGCGGCCCGCCGATCGAAACCATCCGCCGCGCTCCCGCAGCGTCTTCGACTTCCAAGCGCTGATGCGTATCGCTATTCATACCCGTCTATCGGTCTTGCGACAGGTGTGCGCTAGAGGGTGCGCGCCAGGACCACGAGCGCCAGTCCGCTCAGGAAGCAGCCGAACATCGCTGCGAGCAGCTTCGATGTCCCTTGGGGCGCATCCCGGAACTCCTTCCAGATGAAGACTCCCCAGAATGCCGCAACCATGGTGGCGCCCTGACCTAACCCGTACGAAATCGCGAACCCCGCCCGGCCCGAGGCGATCAGGTTGAAGGCCATCCCGAGGCCCCAGATCACGCCGCCGAGGATGCCGGTCAGATGGGTACGGAAACTGCCTGCAAAGTAATGGGCAAAGCTCACCGGCGCACCGATGAAGGGCTTCTTCATGGTCAGCGTATTCCATACGAAGCTGCTCAGGAAGATCCCGAGCGCGAATACGAAGACAGCCGCGTAACAGCCCATCTTGCCCGCCTCGGCGTGGCCCGGGTCCGCGTACATCGCCGCGGCGACGAAGCGGTAGAACATTCCCATGAACACGCCGCAGGCAATCGACAAAACCAGTCCCTTGGTGCTGATTCCGGCCGTCCCGCCGGGCAAGCGGCGGTACGCGACGGCATCGAGGACGATCGCCAGCGTCACCAGCACCACCCCGGTTGAGAGCAGCGCGACGTTGCCTATCGGGGCCGCCAGGTAATTCACGATCACCCCGATGATGAGCGCGAGCCCAATCCCGACCGGAAAAGCAACAGCCATGCCGGCGATCTCGATCGCTGCGACCAGCAGGATGTTAGCAAGGTTGAAAATCGCTCCACCCAGCAACGCCGAGCCGATGCTCCCGCTCGAGGCTTGCGCCAGGTCGGCCAGGAAGGAACGGCCTTCGGTGCCGGCGCTGCCCAGTGTCAGACCGAAGAGCAGCGTCACCAGCAGAACGCCGAGCGTGTAGTCCCAATAGAACAGCTCAAAGCGCCAATCCTTGCTGGCGAGCTTGCGGGTATTCGCCCACGAGCCCCAGCAGAGCATGCTGAGCACACAGAACACGACCGCCAGTGGATAGCTATGCACAACAAACATTTTTATGAGTTCCTCGTGAGGTTGCTGCGACGAAGGGAATCAGCTCGGTTACCGGGCCGGCTTGCATCCTCGAGCCCACTCGGCTTCGAAATCGGCGCGCGGCGGAAATGACTTTTGCGTTCCTATGCGGGTGGTCGACAGCGCCGCATAGAGATTCGCACGGGCCAGTGCATCCCTCTCCGGCACGCCCTCGGCGAGAAATACCGCAAAGCTGCCGATGAACGCATCACCCGCGCCGGTGGTGTCGACGGCCGTGACGTGGAAAGGAGGTACATGGACATGCCCGGCTGAGTCTGCGATCAACGAGCCGCGCGCTCCCAAGGTTATCACGACGCGCCGGAAGCCCTTCCCGAGCAAGGCCACGGCGCACGCCGCCGCCTCCTCGACCGTGCACACCGGCCCGCCGCTGATGAGCTCGGCTTCGGTCTCGTT
>VBNY01000027.1 GCA_005877705.1 Gammaproteobacteria bacterium | reverse complement strand
GAGGGCGTCCGGTTCGTTGATCAGGCGGTCGATAAAAGCTGTGTCCCAGGCCCGGTTGATGAGACCCGCTCGGGGTCCCTGCAGCTGGTGACTCATTCCGCCGGTGCCCCAAACCTGTACGTTCAGGTCGGCGTCGAACGAATCGACTGCGCGGCGAATCGCCTTCCCCAGCTCATAGCAGCGGCGGCCGGAGGGAGGCGGATAGAGCACCACATTGACCGGGAAAGGAATTACGCGGACCGGCCAGGCGGACACCTGTCCGAACAGCAATGACAGCGGCACCGTCAGGCCGTGATCGACATCCATGCGGTTGACGATCGTGAGGTCAAAGTCCTGCTGGATCACCGCTTGGGCGATGTGACATGCCAACTCGGAATGTCCCTGCACCACCGGCACGGGCCTCGGGCCCCAGCCCTCGTCTGCCGGAGCGAACTGCTCCGCGCACCCAATGGCAAACGTCGGCACGATGTCGAGACTGAAAGCGGTGGCGTGATCGTTGTAGACAAGGAGTACGACGTCCGGCTTGTGTTGAGCAATCCAGCGCTTGGAGAAGTCGTAGCCGGCAAACATCGGCGCCCAATAGGCATCCCCTGACTTACCGTTGTCCAGCGCCGCGCCAATTGCCGGGACATGCGAGGTCGTGACGCCAGCGGTGATGCGGGCCATTAGATTCTCTCTCCGGCGTACGGCTTATCCATTGGGCGCTCCTCAGCGGCTCCAGTAAAGGCGCATCGGGTTATCAGCCAGCAGCTGCCGCTGAAGCACTGCCGTGGTCGCAATCTTCGGGATGAAATCGACCAGCGCACCATCGTCAGGCATGTGTGACTTCAGATTGGGGTGGGGCCAATCCGTTCCCCACAGTACCCGATCCGGGAAGGTCTCGACGATCCGCCGGGCGAAGGGCACGACGTCGTCATACTCCGGAGCGCCGCTTTTCGACAGCCGGTCCGGGCAGCTCACCTTCGACCAGATGTTGGGATGGTCGCGCATCAGCTCCACAAACAGTTCAAATTCAGGTCCGTTGACGGGTCGCGTGACGTCCGGTCGACCCATGTGGTCCACGACGACCGTGGCGGGCAGGGACGCGAAAAAGGCGTAGAGCTCCGGTAGCTCCGCGGCCTCAAAGTAAATGACGACGTGCCACCCCAACGGCGCGACGCGTCGGGCGATCTCGAGCAGAACCTCGCGTGGCGTCGCATCGACCAGCCGCCTGACGAAGTTAAATCGCACGCCACGCACCCCGGCCGCATCGAGCGCCGCGAGCTCCCGGTCGGTTACGCTGGCCGCAACGGTCGCGACTCCGCGCGCCCGTCCATCGGAGCTCAATAGCGCATCGACCAGGGCTCGATTGTCGGCACCATGACAGGTGGCCTGCACGATGACATTGCGCTCGAACCCCAGGTAGTCCCTCAGCCCCCAGAGCTTCGTCTTCGGCGCGTCACACGGCGTGTACCTGCGCTCCGGGGCATAGGGAAACTGCGCGCCGGGTCCAAACACATGACAGTGAGCGTCCACCGATCCGCGCGGCGGGGCGAACCGCGGGCGACGCGGGGCGGCGTGAAACGGCAGCCAGTCGCGGTCCATCGTGAAGGGGCCGGACGCCGAGCTCGAGGGCCAGTCCCGGTCGCCGGGGCGAATGGTCTGCTGCGCACTCACAGTCGCCTCTTCTGCAGCAGGGCGTTCAGCCGCGGGAAGACACGGCGGGCGTTCTTTTCGAAGATCCGCTGTTTGTCTGCAGCGGGCAGGGAGAGTGCGTCGATATAGCGCCTGGTGTCGTCGAAGTAGTGCCCCGTCTGCGGGTCGATGCCGCGCACGGCGCCCACCATCTCGGAACCGAAGAGGATGTTGCCGATGTCGATGACACGCACCAGAAGATCGATGCCCGGCTGGTGATATACGCAGGTGTCGAAGAACACGTTGTTCATCACGTGCTCCGCGAGCGGCGGCCGTTTGAGCATGTCCGCGAGTCCGCGGTAGCGACCCCAGTGGTAGGGCACGGCCCCGCCGCCATGCGGAATGATGAAGCGCAGCGTGGGGAAATCGCGGAACAGATCTCCCTCGATGAACTGCATGAACGCGGTGGTGTCGGCGTTGATGTAATGAGCGCCGGTCGCGTGGAAATTCGGATTGCACGAGGCAGAAACGTGGATCATCGCGGGGACATCGAGCTCGACCATCTTCTCGTAGAACGGGTACCAGTGCCGGTCGGTGAGCGGTGGTGATGTCCAATGCCCGCCTGAAGGATCGGGATTTAAGTTGCAGCCGACAAAATTTAACTCGCGTACGCAGCGCTCCAGCTCGGCGATCGAGTTCGCAATGGGTACTCCGGGCGACTGCGGCAGCTGGCACACACCGACGAAATTCTCGGGATACAGGTCGATCACGCGTTTGATGAGATCGTTGTTCGCGCGAGTCCAGGCGCTGGAGAGCGCCTCGTTGCCGATGTGATGCCCCATGGCCGAGGCGCGTGGCGAGAACAGGGTGAGATCCGAGCCGCGCTGCTGCTGCAGCCGCAGCTGATTCTTTTCGATGGTGTCGCGGATCTCATCATCCGCGATGGCGCCGGGCTTGGCCGCCGGGGCGGTCGGGTCCTTGAGGCCCGCGAGCTGTGCGTCGCGGAATTTCTGATGGGCGGCCGGCGCCGTCGTGTAGTGACCGTGACAATCGATGATCATCCGCGCCTCCTACGACCGCTGCGGCGCCGGCGCCGGCGTTCGCGCCAGCATGTTATCGAGCATGTCCGTCAGTGCTTCGTGGCTCAGTGCTTCGACGTGCTCGGCGGCCCATTGCTGGCGCTCGACACAGCCACGGCTCATCCAGGGGTCGAGACCGGCCTCTGCCACCGTGCGCGCAACCTCTCGCATCTCCTCGGCGCGCCGGCGACCGTGCTGCAGGGAGCGCGAAATCATGTAGCGCGCGAGTTTGCGCCAGTCGCCGACGGGGAAGACGTCATGGAGCGATGCGAGCACCGCGTCCTCAACGCCATGACGCCGGGCCGTCAGCAGCGCCTCGGCGAGCAGCGCCTCCATCCCCTTGACGATGACGCTGCGGCACATCTTGGCAGCAGACGCCGCTCCGATCGTGGCGGAATACACCGCGGCACCGGTGAAACCGAGCGACTGCGCCAGCGGCAGGAAGTCCCTGGCATGCGGCCCACCCAGCCACACCGCAGAGGCGATACGTTTCGGCGCGATCGGCGACATCACCACCGCCTCGACGTAGCAGCCGCCTGCGGCTTCGATCGCTTGCGCGGCCTCCGACTTGGTTCGCGGCGAGACCGAGTTCAGGTCAAGATAGAACGTGCCGGGCGTGAGCGCCTCGGCGGCTTCGGCCGCGACGGCTCGACATTCGCCCGCGGTGACGGCGGAGACGACAACGGCGCGACCGCGCACCGCCCCGGCCATGGAGTTCGCCGCCTCGAGAAACGGCAGCGCTCCTGCGGCTCGCCAGGGCTCACTGCCGTCGACCGCAAAGAGGCGGTCCCAAGCGCAGAGGTCCACGCCTCCGGCCCGGTGTAGGTCGTTCGCGAGGACCTGGCCGACTTCTCCCAGTCCGATCAGACCGATGCGGCGCGGGCTCGTCATACATCGCTCCAGGCGCTTCCCGGGACGAATACCTCCCCCTGCATCAGTTTGCGGGCCGTGCGCAGCAGGGCGGAGCGGTTCACCGTCACGGTGGTGCCCGCCACCGTCACATCCAGCTCCACGGTAAAGAATCCGGTCGGATGCTCGATTTCCAGGCGTTGCGGCCCCGAACGGGGCGTAACACCGGCAACCTGTGCGGCAACGGAGCCGGGAGCAACGCAGGCGGTGGCGACGCTCACGGCACCCAGGACCCCGATGGCTTCGTGCACGCGATGCGGTATGAAGGTTCGCGTATGGATGGCGCCCCCGTGCCGTGCCGGTGAAACGAGGCACATCTTCGGTACCGTCTTCTTGGCAACGTCGCCAAGATTCATCCGCGGACCCAGCGCCAGCCGAATGCGCTCGATCCGGGCTTTGAGCGCCTGATCGGCTTCGAGCTCCTCGGGGGATTCAGCGCCGTGCTTGCCGAGATCTGCGGCTCGGATCAGGACGACGGGCATGCCGTTGTCAATGCAGGTCACCTCGATTCCTTCGATGCGGTCGATGTTGGAATCGGTCGGCAGCAGCTTGCCGCACGAGGATCCGGCCACGTCCAGAAAGTCGATGGGAATCGCGGCCGCGCTTCCAGGGACACCATCGATACGCGCCTCACCCTCGTATTCCACCGCGCCGTGTGGCGTTGGAACATGCGCGACGGCGATGCTTCCTGTGTTGAGCATGTGGATGCGCACGGGTGTGGATGCGCCCGTGATGCGCACCAGGCCCTTTTCAATAGACCACGGACCGACACCGGCGAGGATGTTGCCGCAGTTCTGCGAGTCGCTCACTTCCGCTTTATCGACGACGACCTGAAGGAACAGATAGTCCACGTCCGCGTCCGGCCGCTGGGAGGGTCCTATGATGGCGACCTTGCTGGTAAGCGGGTGCGCACCGCCCACGCCATTGATTTGACGGGGATCAGGCGAACCCATGGCCGCGAGCAGGACCTTGTCTCGCGCGCGCGCGGATTGCGGGAGGTCCTGCGCGTGAAAATACAGGGCCTTGGACGTTCCGCCGCGCATGAGAGTGCCGGGAATGGCGCGTAGCATGCCGCTTCACTCCGCCAACGACTGCGGGCGATAGACCAGTCCGCGCTTGGCCAGCTTGTCCCGCATGTCGTAGATATCGAGACCCAGTTGACCCCTTTGCAGACGCTCGCGCACCGTGGCTTCCTTGGCTTCACGCGCCTCACTCGCCTCGAGCACGACTGCAGCCTCGAGGCGTGGAACGATGCACACACCGTCGTCGTCGGCGATGACCACGTCACCAGGGTTGACCACCCCGCCTGCGCAAACGACCGGAACATTCACCGAGCCCAGGGT
>VBNY01000026.1 GCA_005877705.1 Gammaproteobacteria bacterium | reverse complement strand
CATTTCCGACGTAGTCCGGGGGCTGCTCACATGAGTCTGGTGGAGAAGGCAATACGGAAGCTGAAGGACGCTGAACCGCGCGTTCCCCCGCAAGCTGATTTACCGCGCCCGCATGCCGAGGTAACCGTCACGGCGACCGGCTCCAATAGCGCGACATCGCTCGGCGGCGCGGCTCCCGCGCCTGGACGGATCGTGTGCGTCAACACGGTTGCGTTGCGTGCGGCAGGGCTCGTCCCGCCGGAGCACGAGGAGCGGCGGATTGCGCAGCAGTACAGCCACATCAAGCGACGGCTGATCGCGAACGCGAGTGGTCGCGGCGCGCCGCGTTTGCCGAAGGGATATCTGATCATGTTGGCAAGCGCAGTGCCGGGGGAGGGTAAGACTTTTACCGCGATCAACCTCGCACTCAGCATGTCCAGGGAAAAGGACGTGCGCGTGCTGCTGGCCGACGCCGACGTCATCAAGCCGCATATCAGTCGTCAGCTCGGGGTGGAGGATGCACCGGGGCTGCTCGATGTGCTCCGTGATCCCAGACTGGACGTGGAGAGCGTCATCCTGCCTACGAATGTGCACAACCTGTCCGTGCTGCCAGCGGGCAGGCCGTCAGCGGATGCGACCGAGCTCCTGGCAAGCGCACGGATGGAGCAGGTGGCGCGTGCCCTGGGGCAGCACGATGAGCAGCGCGTTGTCCTGATCGACTCGCCGCCGCTCCTGCATACGACAGAATCGCCCGCGCTCGCGCAGGTTGCCGGGCAGGTAGTGTTTGTCGTACGCGCCGGCGCTACAGCGCAGCAAGTTGTGGTCGATGCTCTCAGTCATCTGCGGCAACATCCGGCAGTAGCCCTCGTGCTGAACCAAAGCATGATGGCGACTCATTCCGGCTATTACTACAACAGCGACAGCCGCCCAGGGCAGTCGGACAAATAGAACACCAGTGGGACCTCGGGGGCCGCACCTCTCCTGCGGAGAAATTGCAGTGAGTACTCTATCCGTAGACCGAATGAGCGCCAGCGCGGCGCCGGCTGGCACGCTGGCCATTGCACGGCAAGTCGCCAGGTTGCGCGTCGAGACGCTCAGCCATGCGCCCGCTGGCTGGGACGCCTACGTGGCGCGGCATCCGCGCGCTAGCGCTTATCACGGCACGGCGGCGGTCGATATCGCACGCCGGGCGTTCGGCTTGCGTACGACTTTTCTGGCAGCGCGCGATGGATCAGGACAGATCAGGGGCGTTCTGCCGCTGGTCGAGCAGTCGAGCGCGCTGTTTGGACGGTTCCTCGTTTCGGTGCCGTTCTTCACTTATGGAGGCATCCTTGCTGACGATCAGGAGAGTGCCTCGGCGCTTGCGGAGCAAGCGGTCGTGCATGCACGCGAGCGCCGCGCGGATCACGTCGAGTTACGGCACACTGCCGGGGCTCGGTCGAGGCTCTGGCCAAGCAACTGGGATCCAAGCTGCGATCGCAAGTGAAGCGCGCCGATCGCGAGCAGCTCGAGATCCAGTGGGGCGGAGCGGAGAAAATCCCCGATTTCTACCGAGTGTTCGCCCCGGCGATGCATCGGCTCGGTACTCCGGTTTATCCGCAGCGCTTCTTCGAGATTACTCACGAGGCACTGCAGGGCCTCGCTTCCATACTGGTGGTCCGGGTACAAGAGCAGGTGCTCGCGGCGGCGATTGTTGTGCGCCACGGAGCGACGCTCGAGGTGCCGTGGGCGGCTGCGACGCCGATGGCAAAAGGCGCTTCAGTCAACATGAGGCTGTACTGGGAGATGCTGCGTTTTGCCGTCGAGTCGGGGGCAACGGCCTTCGATTTCGGCCGCTCTACGGTGGGCAGCGGAACGTACCGCTTCAAGGCGCAGTGGGGGGCGCAGCCGAAGCAGCTGCATTGGCATTACTGGCTGCCGGCCGGCGCGCCGATCCCGAAGCTCAATCACTCGAATCCCAAATACGCCCGCGCAGCGGCGATTTGGCGGTGCATGCCTCTGTGGTGCGCGAACATCCTCGGCCCTTACATTGTGCGCAATCTTCCCTGACAAGGCCTCGGCAATCTCGCGCGGCGTACCGTAGCGACTCAACCGACCCAAGCCGGCAGGGTCGTGAGTGCGCGGAAATAGCTCTTGGTCGTCTCGAGCCCTATGCCGTGCCGGCGCAGCTCGAATCGGTCCAGCTTCTCGAGAGGATTGCTGCCGGAGACATACGAGACCGCGAGCCGAAATCCCGCCCGCTCGGCCGCCGCTACCACTCGCTTGTTGAAGGCTGACGGCGTTCCGATAGGGTAGGCAAGCGTGCTGATTGCGCATTGCAGCCGCTCTTCGAGGACACGCTTGGATTCCGTCAACTCCCACAGGAGGTCGGCATCGCCGAGCTGAGCGAGGTTCGGATGTGTGACGCTATGGGACCCGAAGTCGATCCCGGCTGCCGCCATCTCGCCCACCTGTGCCCAGGAAATGGGTCGATTGAGATCGACCGCGCCGTGCTCGATCTGCGTCACGAACTGGCGGACCCAACCGGAAATGATTGCGGTACGTTGCGTGTTGGGCAGCGATTTCAGGATGTCCTGCAGCTGCCGCAGGCTCTGCCGTCGTTCACTCATCGCCGGGCCGCTCGGGAACGCCCGGCCCGATTGCGCGATCTTGAGCGCGCCGGGCTCGACGCGCAGCACGAGATAGGCGGCCAGCTCGAACCAGAATGGCTCGCCGGAATCGACGTAGCCGGTCGTCACGAACACCGTCGCAGGAATCGAATAGCGCTTCAGGATCGGAAAGGCGTAGCGGTACGTATCGCTGAAACCGTCGTCAAACGTCACTGCGATCGCCGACCCGTGCAAAGGCGCCTCGCCATCCAGGTGTGCAATGACACGCTTCAGGGACACGGGATTCAGGTACCGCCGGATGTACTGCATCTGCCATTCGAACTGCTGAGGAGTGGTGCTGATGAGTTCGGGATCGAAAGGATAGGCATCCAGAGAATTCGTCGGCATGATGCGGTGATACGCCAGTACCGTGAGGGATGCCCTCCAACGGTCGTGCAGCGGACGCAATGCACGTACGAGCCCGACGCACTCGGCGGCTTCGACGAGACGCTGTGTTCGGCCCCTGACGCCCAGCTCGGGTGGCAATCGCTCGAGAGCTCGATGGGTATGACGATCGTAGTTCTTAATGTGCACTGTCCATGCTGCGGTGGTCACGTATTATGCCGTCATTGGCGGCCGGATTCCCGCGCGAGGACCCGAACGCTCGTCGTTTCACACGGTCCGAGCGCGCTACTCTCGGCAGTTGAGGAGCTTGCTACCTAGTTGCTTGACGCGGGCGAATGCAAGGTGCTGGTGCAGGAAAAACTGGTTGCAGGGCTCAAATCATACGCGAGCCTGCGTCTGCTCACGCAGGTCGCATCCTGGGCGGGAACAGTGTACGTCGTTCGCCGGCTCGACAGCCATGCGCTGGGCCAGTACGGAGTCGCGCTCGTCGTCTTCAACTATCTGTCGATGACGTACGACGGGACGCTCGTTGAGGCGCTCGTGCAGCGGCCCCCGGGCACCCTCGCCGAGCGCCGAGCCCTGTTCACCGTGTTGGTCGGAATCGGTCTTGCGCTGGCGGGCGCAACCGCGGGCGCCTCGGGGCTCATCGCCGGGTTGGTCGATGACCGGTCGATCGCGCCAATGGTCGCGGCCGTAGCCCTGGCTTTGGTGTTGATGTCGTTGTGTGTGCTGCCGCATGCCCGCCTGGCAAGGGAAATGGACTTCCGTCGGCTGGCCACCATCGGGGCCATCCAAGCGATCTCCGTGACACTCGCGACAGTCCTGCTCGCCTGGTCGGGAGCGGGCGCATGGGCATTGATAGCGGGCTTGGTGGTCGGTGCGGCGGTTCGATTGCTGATGCTGAATGCCGCAACCTGGGGCATGACGCTGCCGACCTTACGCGTTTCGCCCGCATTCAGTTATCTGAAGTTCGGTGGCACGTTGTTCGTGGATAACATCCTTTGGCGCTGGTACACATCGCTTGATACCTTTCTCCTCGGGCGCTGGACCGGTACGACGTCGCTCGGCTTCTACAGCCTCGCGCAGCAGGTTGCGGAGCTGCCGCTGGAGAAGATTTCCACCGTCGTCAATGACGTATCGCTGCCGGCCTACGTCCACTTGAGTGGTGACCGGAGTGCTGCCGCGCGGTTGTTGCTCGAAACGATTCGCACGCATGCAACGCTCGGATTCCCGGTCTTCTGGGGACTTGCAGTGATTGCGCCGTATCTCGTCCCCACGCTGTTCGGGATCAAATGGACTCTGGCCATCTTCCCGCTCGTCGCGCTCGCGACCGTCGCACCGCTGCGCCTGATCGGCAGTATCGAGACGCCGGCGATGACCGGACTTGGTTGCCCCGAGGTGCTCGTGAAGACCAAGCTCGTCATCGCGCCTTGTATGACGCTCGCCCTCGTGGTCGGCTGTTACCTGGGCGGGATCAATGGGGCCGCTCTGGCATGGCTGATGGCCTTTCCAGTCTGTTACGGCGCCGCTTTTCGCTTCGTGATCCGCGCAGCTGGAACGAGCTACAGGGAAGTTTTGCGGGCGATTGGCGGTCCAGCCGCAGCGGCGGCTTCGATGGTGGCCCTGGTGCTTCTTTGGTCGAGGGTGGCCGCCAGGATGGGTGCGGTTCCGCTCTTTATCCTGGTGACGGGTATCGCCTTGGGGATGCTTTCCTACGCGGCAGCCCTATGGGTGATCGACCCGGAAACGTTCCGTCTGGCGCACATCCGTGTTGGGCGCTTCCTCGGTCTGCGGCAGCCGACGTGACCGGAAATCCCGATGCCTGATCCAGAAGCGGGGAAGGGGCTCGCGAGCCGACTTCAGGTGCGCAGTTGGAACGCTGAGGAATTCGCATCGTCACGAGAACTGTGGCAGCGCCTGCTGGCTGCATCCGATGCCGATCCGCTCTTCATGTCATGGGATTGGCAATGGCGCTGGTGGGGGCATTACGCCCAGATGCTCGGCGCAACACTGCGGCTGGTTGCCGTTTATACCGACAGAGGCGAGCTCGTTGGGATCGCGCCTTTCTTCTCGCGCCGGGTGGTAGTGCGGGGACTCTTCCGTACGTGCCGCTTGGAGCTGATCGGTATCGGTTGGAGAGATCCACGCCCCGCGTTCTCGGACTATCTGGATCTGATCGGCGCGCGGGATTTCCGTGAGCCGGTTCTGGCCTGCATCGCCAAATGGCTGTCGGATCAGGATTTCTGGCAGGAACTGGTGTTCTGCTGCACGAAACGTGACGGGCTTGCGTCCCAGCTCGTCCGCACGCACCTCGCCGCCCTGTTGTACGTTCGGGAAGTCGACGAGCTGAGTGCCTGGGTCGCACGACTCCCGAAGCGGTTCAACGAGTACGTAGCGAGTCTTGGGTCCGACACACGCCGGAAATTGTTCAATCACAGGCACAAGCTCGCCGAGCCTCAAATCCAGCAGGCTGCAGAGGCCGATATTCCGGAGTATCTGGACTTGCTCGGCAGGTATACAGCCGAGCGCTGGGGAAACGAGGCGGCGGCGAAACACTCGCGCGCCTTTCACCTTGGGTTCGCTGCCAGCATGGCTAGAGCCGGTCGCTTGCGTCTGACACGCCTGGTGACGCGGGAAGGTCCTGCGTCGGTGATGTACAACGTCCGTCACGGAAATACCGTGTACTACTTGCAGTCAGGATTTGACCCCGAAAGAGCCCATGGCCTTTCGCCGGGCTACCTTCATTTTGGGTATGCGATCGAGGCCGCCTGCGAAGAGGGCGTGGAATTCTTTGATTTCCTCGCAGGCGCTGGGCGCCATCGGGAGTACAAGCAGGACCTGCTCACAGAGCACGTCCCCGTGGTGACGTATCATGCCGCTCGCAGCGATTTCCTCCGAACCCTGTACAGCGTCTACGAAGCGGCGAAGGCGGCTGGTGAGCGCTGTCGGAGATTTTTACGCGCGCTTTGACACATTCGAGCACTGCATCACATTCAAGGCACTAAGCCGTGCATTTAAAAGAGATTTTCGGCACTCTGCAGGGTTCCAGCGGGGCCCTGAAACCCTTAAGACGAGCCTGTGAATGCGCGATGCATCGCCCGCATATAGAGAGACTCCGCGCGTGAGCGTCGTGTCACCGATGCGGTCACCTGCACTGGATGACCATGTGCAGTCGCACGGTGTTCTACA
>VBNY01000025.1 GCA_005877705.1 Gammaproteobacteria bacterium | reverse complement strand
ACTTGCGGCCCGCTTCGCCCAGTCTCGCGCGCAACTGTGGATCGGCGGCGAGCCTCAGGATCTGGCGGGCCATGGCCTCGGTATCGCCCGGGGCGATCAGCAGCCCGGTCTCCCCGTCACGCACGATCTCCAGCACCGGCGGCACAGTGGGCGCCACGACCGCTTGGCTCATCGCCCAGTATTCGAACACCTTCATGGGCGAGCCGTAGGCGTTGGAATCCAGCAGCACGCCGATATCCATCGCAGCGAGGAACTCCGGTATCGCCGCGTGCGCCTGCCTCCCGACGAATATCGCGGCGTGCTCCACACCCCGGCGTTTGAGCTCCGCTTGCAGCGGGCCGCGGTGCTCGCCGTCACCAACGAACAAAAAGCCGACGTCGCCACGCTGCGCGACCACGCGTTGGATCACGTCCGCAAAACCCTGTACACCCTGCCAGCGATTCATGGTGCCGACGAACCCGACCGTGATCGCAGGCAAACCGAGCGTGTGCCGCAGGCTCTTGGCGGAGTTGCGCGCCGGATGGAATTCCTGCGGATCGATGGCGTTGTGGCACACCGTGATCCGCTCCGCGGCCACGCCTGCCTCCTCGAGCAACGCGCGCTGCGCCTCAGTGACCGTGATGATGGCGTCGGCTTGTCGAAAGATGTAGCGCTCGAGAGCGCGCGCCAGCCGGGCAAAGCGCAATCCGTAATATTTCCCCCATGCCCGGGCATAGGGCGTATTCACTTCGAGGATCAGCACGAGACCGAACATCCGCGCCGCGATCAGACCGGCGACGTTGTACAGCGCATAACGCTCATAGATGAAGTCATAGCGGCTGCGGCGCAGCCGCACGAAGAGCTGCCACAGTGATCTGACGTTGTATGCGAGCTGTGCCAGCTCCACGAGCACGCGAGGCATCGCGCCTTTTACGCGCGCGATCGAGGAGGACTTCGCGGGCTCACGCGCAGCACCAAGCGGCACGGGGCCGACGACATCGACGTCGTGGCCGCGGCGGCGCAGCGCCGCCACGATGCTCGCGATGTGCACCGATTCGGGCTCCTCGCCCTGGGTTCGATGGTGATAGAGGATTCTCATAGGAGTCGAGCGCTCAACGCTACTGCAACCTCGCGAAGCTTCGGCCCCGTTGGCTCCACTCGGGCAGCATCTGCGCCAAGGCCTCGACCGTGTACTCGTTGTTGTCGTGAAACAGAGCGATGTCGCACGGCTCGAGGCCGCGGGAATGGATCCGGCGCAGCAGCGGCTCGCGGCCATCGCGCAGATAGTCGCTGTAGGTCTTGCTCCAGTGGATCAGCCGATAGCCCCAGCGTTTCATGCGCACCAGCGCCGCAGCAGTGATGCGCCCGCGCGGCGGACGCACGAGTCTGGTATCGACTCCCGAGAGGTCCTTGATGAGCTCGCGGCAACTGCTGAGCTCCTGCCATAACTCCTGGCGGGTGAGTGTCGGGATGTCGCGGTGTGAGTAGGTATGCGAGCCGACGGCGTGCCCTTCCGCCACGATCCGGCGCAACAATGCGGGAGCCGCCGCGGCGGCCTCTCCTATGACGAAGAACGTTGCCTGCACGCCGTGGCCGTGCAGCAGATCGAGCACTCGCGGCGTGTGCTCGACGTTCGGGCCATCGTCGAACGTCAGCGCGCAATCCGCGCCTCCGGGCAGGCGCCAAACAAAGGCCTCGCCCAGCAGGTATTCCTGCAGGACGTGCTTGCCGACTTCACTCCACGAACGCATCGTGCACCCGATTGCGGTCCGCCAGAACATGCTCGAGCAGCGCATGGTTGCGCCGCGCCACACTCTCCCAGGTGTAGTCCGCGACACTCCCGGCTATCTGCGCCGCGTCCCACCGAGACTCGAGGGCGCGCGCCAGCCCCGCCGCCAGCGAACTCGGATCCAGCGGCTTCACCAGTACGCCGTTGGCGCCGTCACGTACGAGTTCCGGAATGCCGCCGACGTTGCTGGCCACGACCGGGCGCCCGCTGGCCAAGGCCTCGACCACGACATTGGGTGTGCCCTCGTTGCGGCTGGGCAGGCACAGGGCGGTCGCCGCACTGAGCCACTGCGCGAGCTGCTCCTGCGGCACCTCGCCGACGAAGTGAACCGTTCCTCTCAGCCTGGGGGCGCCGGCCGCGCGCTCCAGGTCCGCACGCAGCGGACCGTCCCCGATGATCGCGAGCCGGTCGGCCGGGGTGACCTGCCCCGACTCCGACAGCAGCTCCCAGGCACGCAGCAGCACGTCGATGGCCTTGATCGGCACGAGCCGGCCGGCAAACACGACCAGCCGCGAAATCTCGCCCAGACCCACACGGCGGCGGGCCTCGTGTTGATCTCGGGGAGCAAACAGCTGGCGGCTCACGCCTGCGCACGGCACGTGGCTCACGCGCTCGCGGATGTCGGGCACCAGATCGCGAATCCTGCGCTGGATCGCCGCACTCACGGCGATCACCGCCCCCGCCCGGCGCAACGCCCAACGCAGCTGCGGCCGTATCAACGGGTTGCCCGAGTAGACGTTGATGTCGCTGCCGTGGCAAGTGACCACGAACGGCACATTCACGAGCGCTGCAGCCAGGGCGACGCCCACCGCGTCCGGATAAGCGCAATGAGCGTGCAGCACGTCGACGCCGTGCGAGCGCACCAGCCTGCGAAGCACTGGCGCGATCCCGGCGCAGTAGCTCAGGCCGTTGAGCACTTCGATTCGCGGCACCACCAGGAAACGTGGATGGAATACGTCCCGCTCCCCATCCCGGCTTCGATGCGGCACCGAACGCAACGCCGCCCATCGCGCCCGGCGCGGCAAAGGCGGTGCATACGGCACCGGCGAGACGACCGAGACGGCCGCGTACGCTGCGAGGGCGGCCGCGAGATTCCGCACGAACACGGCCCGCACGGGCTCGGCGGTGTTGGGATAGAAGGTGGAGACCAGGGCGATGTGCACGGTGGTGGTGGCAGCCTAGCGCTGCCTGTAAACCATGGGGCGCGCTGAAACCGCGGGCCGCCGCGGCGGGGCCTCGCTCGGCGCTGCGGCCTGCTGCGCGGTCGCTTCCCCGTGCGCGCAGCGGGAAGCGAGAATCGAACTGGCTATCGCGAGCACCGCAAGCACGTAGTAGCTCCAGTCGTACGCTTTCGCATCGAGCAAAGAGCGGAACATGATGGCGCACAGGCTTATGAACGTCGCCAGACGGATCTCGATCAGCCCTTCAGCCCGCGCGTCTCCAGGCCGCACCTCCCGCACAGTCCGAAACATCCCGTGCAGCATCAGCATGAAGGACCCGAAGCCGAGAATCCCGGTATCGGCAGCCACCTCCATGTAGGTGTTGTGAGCGACCTTGCCGCGATTGTCGTGGCTGATCTCGCCATAGTCCTGGGAGAACTCCTTGAAACGCCGGCTGCCGATTCCGAGCACTGGATGGGCGACGATCATGTTGCGCGCCGCCCGCCACAGCTCGTAGCGGGAATTCTCGGCGTCCGCCTGCGTATACAGGCCGCGCTGGTTTTCCTCGCGGGCGGTGAACTGATGAACGATCGCCACCGAGCCGATCATCCCCAGGACCGCGATCGCCAGCACCCGGCGCTTGCCGGTCATTGTCAAGCCGAGGATCAAGGCACCCTCGAGCACCAGCGCCACAATCCCGCCGCGCGACAAAGACAGCGCCACGCCGACCATGCAAGCTCCGACCAGCGCCAGCAGCAACAGTTTCGTGAGCCACGCGCGCGCCAGTCGCACGAACAGATAGGCGAATGGCAGCACCATGATGATGATGAAGGTGTAGTCGTTGTGGTTCTCGTACATGCCGTACGCGCCGGCGCGACCGTCCGCCAGTGTCGGCAGGTTCACGGCGACGGCGTACAACCCGTAGGCGATGACCACCGCCGATCCCAACATCATGCCCCAGACGTAGCGGCGCAGACTGCGCGCGTCGTGAATGCTCAGCAGTGAGGCCGCCACGAACAGCAGATAGACATCCCAGAAGTCGAGCTCCTCCAGCAGGCCGCGCACGCCGCTGTAGTAGACCGAGATCACCTGCACGAGCACGAACGCGCACAGCCACAGGAACGCCGGATGCAGGAAGAAGCGGCGCCGCAGCTCGGCGTCCCCCGGCCGGCTGCGCAGCAATTCGTACAGCACGGCGATCAGCGTCGCCACCAGCATCGGCCTGTAGGGCGCCAGCGCCGGCCAGAACACTCCGGGCTGCAGGAAGTTGAGGAATGGATACAGGAAAGACATGATGCCTCTTTAAGCGGCCTGCACGACCAGACTCGCCAGGCGGTCCTCGATCGTGGCTGCATCCACCGGCACCCGGCGCAGCTCGTACAGCTCGTCGCTGCGCGCCGCTCCCAGCTCGGTCGAGAGTGCGGCCGTGAACTGGCGCCGGCAGATTTCCATGACCTCCTGCGTATAGTCGGTGCGCTTGCCGTTGGGATAACAGAACGTCGCGCTGCACGAGCCGACCTCGGCCACGATGTGCTCGCGACTCGCGCTGATCTCGTGTGCCGCTTCGGCCAGCGGCATGCGTGACAGCAGCGCGTGATTGACCGTGTGGGCGCCGACTTCGAATCCGGCTCCGACGAGCTGGCGCGCGTGGTCCCAACTCATGAACCGGTAGATCCCCCACGGCTCCGTCGGCTCGACGCGCAACTGCGTCTCGAGCTCACGCACGCTCGCTTCCGCGGCGTCCCACGACATCCTCTTCAGCACGACTTTGATGCTGCGCAGCAGTTCGACCCGTTGCATCATGCCGTCGAGCTCCACCCGCTCATCGAGCAGCGAAATGCGGAACCGGCCTTGGGCGGCCGCGTGCAGCGCCGCCTCGAGCCGGTCCACCCACGCCCAGCGCGCCGCGCCGATGAAGCCGGTGGTGAGAAAAAAGGTCGCGGGCAACTTCAG
>VBNY01000076.1 GCA_005877705.1 Gammaproteobacteria bacterium | reverse complement strand
GCGAGCTCGCGCGCAATCAGTTGCGCTTCGAGGAGCACGCCGCGCGAGAAATATACCGAGTAGAAGTCACTATCGTTCCCCACGGGCGCTTCGACATTGGGAAACAGGCACGGCAGTGCCTGCGCCTCGCAAAATTGATGCACCGGTCCCCAGTTGCTGCCGCCGAGGCCCGAGATCACCGCGAGCACCGGTTGCGAGGCCAGATAGTTGCGCAGCTGTGCCTCCCAGGTCGCAGCCTCGCCGCTCAGCTGCCACACATGCAGCTGCCAGCGCCGCTCGACGCGAAACATCATCGTGTGGGAGGAATACAGGGTCGGCGCCTTGGTGCGCGCCGCCGCGTTGTTCTTGTCCGCGAAATACTGATTCATCACGTCGAGCATGCCGCGGCGCTTCACGGGGTCGGCATCCGGCGTGATGATGGTGGCAAAATGCAGCACCGCAGTGCTCACCCCCGGGTTCGGTACGACCTTTATTTCTTTGAGATAGGCGACCAGCTCTGCCATCGCCGCATCATCGATCTGGTAGCGCGGCATCAGGTAGTCGAGCGGCCGCCCGTTCGCACCGATGCCTTCGCGAATCGCGCGCGCGAGGCTCTCGTCAGTGTAGGGATCGTGATTGAGGCGTGCGGTGTCCACAAACGGAACACCCAGCTGTTCCAGACTCTTGCCGCGCGGAACAAACAGGTACGGCCCGGCAATCGGCGGGATGGTGATCCGACCCTCGCTGGACCCCAAGCCGCTGCGTCGGTGACAGTTGACACAGGCCGCATCGGCGCCCCGGATGGTGGCACCGCCCTGGCGCAGGGCTTGCACTGGCTCGCCGGAGGGCAGCTGCCCGCGCCGATACAGGGCTTCTCCCGCCGAAGGACTTGGAGGCGCTGCACTCAGCGCGCACGCCCACATGAGCAGTGTCAGCGCGAGCGCCACAGCAGGTGCTGCGCCGCGAGGCTCGTTTGGCATCGGCTGCCGGCCCTGACGGGGGATCCTAAGGAGAGGCAAGCAGGTTGCGGTAGTCGTCCACCAGCTCATCTGGCGTGATGAATCCCTCGATCCGTAGCCAGGGTTTCCCCGGGGCAGCACGCATCAAAGTCACCGCCGTATGGCTCATCTTCTCGCCCCGATATACGTCGAAGGCGCGCTGCGCCGCGATGCTGGCGGCGACCGAGCCGGTGTAATACTGCCACTCAGGACCCGCGTGGAATTTGCGGGCGTACTCGGTGAGGCGTGCGGGGGTGTCCTGCTCGGGGTCGATCGAGATCGACATCAGGTGGACCCGGGCCGCCTCCGAACCGAGCTTCTGCTGGAACTCCTCCAGCGTTCGGCTCGTGAGCGGGCAGATCGATGAGCAGGTCGTGAAAATGAAATTCAGCAGCACCGGCCGGCCGTCGTCGAGCTCCTGCGGCAGCGATACGCTCTTGCCATCCGCGCGCACCAGCATCACGGCCGGAGTGTCATAACTCACCGTGGCGCGTGACACGGTGGCCGCTGTCGCGACCGCGAGCAACACTCCCGTCGCGCACGTCAGCGCAGCGCCGAGCCTGCCTCGTATGCGCGGTCGCATGTGCGCTACTTCTTCTTGGCGGGCGCCGGTGCCGCCGGTGCGGCCGGGGGTGGCGTGGCCGCGACCAGTACCTGCGGCTTCGCAAAGCGCGCATCGTCGAGCGCGCGATTCACTTGCACCGCCTCGACCACCATCTTGTGAGTGCGCGGATTGCCCTCGTTCGCGGTCTCGTACAGATGGGGGACCATGACTCCCTGTATGGATCTGAAGTCGCGCTGGTAGACCCACACCGTGCGCATCTTGCCGTCCATGCGGCGCGGCACTCCCTCGACCTTGACATCAAGGAAGCTCTGCGCATCGATCCAGATGTGCTGCACGTCGCCGTTCTTGAGCGTCAGTTTGAGCTTGTAGGCGTTGTGGCCGTCGACCTGTTCCATGCCCTCGAGCGCGACCTGGCTGCCCTTGGCAGCGTAGTCCACGAGCGGCGGCTCGAGATCGGCTTTGGTCCCCTGTGACTTGGCCTCCTCCGCCGTGAACGGCTCGACGTCGTCACGGTTGAGGTAGGGCCGCACTTTCCAGCCGTTCTGCCCGTCGTAGACCTGCACGGCGGTCTTGCCCGCAAAGTCAATCTCGAGGCGCGACTTGCGCGGGCGCTTCATCTCGAGCCTGAAGGGCAGCTGCACTTGCTCCTCCGCTGCTTGCTTCGCCGCGTCCTGTGCGGCGGCGCGCTCCGCTCGCTTGGCGCTGGCACCCACGCCCTGCTTGGCCATGGTGACGCTGCGCTTCACTGAGTCGCCCGTGCCCGCATCGAGCTTGCCGCTCACCGCGAGCGTCTGGACGGCGTGCCAAGCCTTGACTCCGCCGCGCGCGGCGACGTGCTTTTCGACGATCTGGGCGGCGCTCACGCCCGCAGGCGCTTTGGTCCCGTCCGCGGCGAGTGCTTGCGCAAGACATGCGCCCGCCAGGATGCTCATTAGGAAAGGCGCTTTGCTTCGCATCAGACCCACCTGCTTGGAGGTTTTGTAATTATTGAATTGTGACATGATTTCTCTTTGATTCTGTGCGGTCCGTCTCGGCTCCAATCGCCTGCAGGGGCCGGCTGCTAATCGACGACCAGCCCGTTCGCATGGAATGCGCCGATTACCACGTTCACGTGGGCGCCACGCTTCACCAGGCGCCCCTTGTTGGAGAAGACTATCCAGTAGGCCTTGCCCTCTTCCGGCGGGGCGCTCTGGCGCAGCTGTCCCACGTTCTCCATCGACGGCACCACCAGCTTGACCCCCGCTTCCGGGGCGATCAGGACCGGCTCGTTCTTCTTATCGTTCAGCGCACTCGCCTTGTTCGGGTCCAGCACCCGGTAGGTGAATCGCAGCACTTCACCCGACTCGACCCATTTCACAGCCAGCGAGTCCACGCCCCAGACCAGCCGGTAATAGCTGCCCGCGCGGCCGGCGAACCGGTCCGGCTGGTAGCGCGATCGAGTCTGGGGCGCCGGCGCAGAAGGGGCTCGCGCAGCAGGAGCCTGCGGAGCAGGGGTCTGTGCCAAAGCCACCGCGCCCGCTAAAAGGCCCACAACCAGAGGCGCGAGCGCCAAACCGGTCCTGCTCATGTTTGCTTACTTGCCGCCAGTAGAGCGATGAGAACTGCCCGCTTGCTGAAGAGTCTTTCCACGTTTGATTCCACGCGCCGGGCGATGGTACCGCGCCGGCTTAAGAACTGAAAGCTCGCCTACCGCTGTCTCTGGCCCCTGAAAAGGCCGATGCTACTCGCGATTTCTCGCGAAGCAGCATCGGTTTCAGCTTCTAAAGCTTAGAACGGCGCCCGGTCAGTTCGCATTGATCACCCTATTGATGATCGGTGCCGTCGAGGCGGTGCCATACCCCGTTACCGTGACCCTTGCCGACCCGTTCAGTGCCGCCCCGGTCGCTCCCACGGGTGGCGTATACGTGGCCGTGACCGTGCAATTCCCGCTCGGCACGTACGGAGTCGCCGGCGTACCGTCGGCCGCATTCGCCGGGATCGCGGCCATTCCCGGGTTGATTGCAGTCCCTACCGCGCACGTGCCACCGAGCGCCCAGGTCCCCGTGCCGGTGAGCGGCGTCAGCGTAATGCCTGCCGGATTCGCAGCGGTGCCCGCGATGATGTACGGCCCGGCATCGAGGCTCGGGGCTGGGTAGCCCGGTGGGATACCCGTCGTCAGGCAGGCTCCCGCCGCAGCGCAGCGGGTGCTGGTGTTGGTCACCGTGATGGTCCCGGTGATCGCGACGGTGCTGGCCGGAGTTGGATTCATCGCCGGAGTGGTCTGCGTTGCCGGCGAGACCGCGATCGTGGCGATCGAGTCGTGGCCGGTAAGCGACACCGTCTGACTGAGGCCGCCCGCGGTCACGACCAGATTGGCGTTCCTCGCGGCCTGCGACGTGCTGATGGGGTTGAAGACCACGATGATCATGCAGCTCTGTCCCGCCGCAAGTGTCGCGCTCGTGCAGCTGTCGGATTGGGTTTGGATGCCGAAGCTTGCCAGACTGCAAGTCCCCGCCGGCACACCCGCGCAATTGAAGCCGGCGCTGATGCCGCTCAGCGGAACGACGTCCGAGTTGATGACCACGATGTCCTGATCCACGGTTGTGGGACTGTGAAGCGGCACAAACCCAAAGTCGACCACCGCCGGTGAGACCGTGAACTGGCTGTGGCCGCGAGTGCCGGCCAGCCTGACCGCGCCGGCGTCAGTCGACCCACCCGGCTTCCTCGGATTGTCGAAGAAGTCGTATTCCGGAGCGTCAGTGTAGTTTGCTCCAGTGACCCGAGCTGCCGCCGCGGATCCCGCCGTGATGCCGTAGTCGCCGAGTGGCAGGCCACCGCCGTAATTCGCGTTCGTTCCGCCCACGGCCGTCGGATTCGACATCGACAGCGGGCCCCAACTCAAGTTGACCCAGTTGTTGCCCTCGTCCACGGTGGCGGCCGGCGTCAGGTTGAAGATCGGGTTGGGCACGGTCGCGTCCGCAATCCCAGGAGGCGTCTGCCACCCCGACGCTTTAAATTCCGGCGGCGTGCGCGAACCGTCGCAGTAGAACCTGATGAAGTTCGGGTTGCCGGTAAAGGTGTTACCTCCACCGGTATAACCGGTCCCCGACGACAGCACCGAAGCGGTCGGGTTGAGCGTGAAGTTGGGATTGGCATGGTTGGTCGGTCCCGTGTCGCCGCGTACGCCGATGTCCCAATAACTGGTGGCCGGAGCAACGCATGCACCGGTTGTCGTCTGGTTCGCCGCCGCCGTGCCGCTAAACGCGTTATACAGTGCGACCACGTGCTGCTGATTCAGCGGTCCGGCCCCCAGAGCACCCACGCCGATGTAGTACGAGCTGTTGTGATAGATGATGTTGTTTTCCAGCTTCGGATACGAGACCAACCTGCAGGCCCCATTGGTGGCGGCGTTTGCACCGCCGGGCCGGAAATGACCCGCTGGGCAGACGACGGGCGTCGCAGCAAGATTCGCCATCAAAACCGCGCTGTGCTGGATCGCCGCCACTCCGGCGACTTGCGGCTGCGACGTCGTGCCGCAGTTTGCCGTGCAGGTGGGCCCTTGCTGGCTGGCAATGGGAC
>VBNY01000075.1 GCA_005877705.1 Gammaproteobacteria bacterium | reverse complement strand
GTCCCTGGTCATGGTCAAGTGAGCCTCGCGGGCCCGTTGCGCAGTGCGATTTCGCTGCCCGCGGCCCTGCCGGGCCCCTTTCTTGCTGCTGGATTGCGTTGCTTCAAGGGCCGCGGGACACCATGTGATTCAACTGATACTCATCGGGCAACACGGCCGGACCGTTCCCGCGGAGTGTTCCGCCTACTTTCGCATCACCGGCGGAGCGGTGTGGACCCTGCCGGGAGACCGGCCCTTGGTACGATTCACAGGAGCGGATTGGCAGTACCAGGGAACGCAGTGGCCGGGTATGAGGTTCGAGGGGGCCTGCCGGCTGCTGTTCGGCATACCCTGCGATCCGGCGGACGTTTCCGATCTGCTGGAGTCGATTTCGATCCTGGGCTGTACCCTGTTCGCCGACCGCGTTGCGTTCGCCCGCTATGAGCCCGGCCCGGAGATGTGGCACGCGACGCTCACCGATACCTGGTGGCATGCGTTCCGCATCGAAAGCCCCGGGCTGAGGGAGTTTTCAGCCAGACCTACCTTGCGCGGGGATATCATCCCGCCGCTCTGAGCGCGCGGCGTGCACATCGCGACATGCCGCCGGCTCGAAGACGCGCCCGCCTGCTTCAACAGTCGGGGGCGCGGCAGGCAACTCTCAGCGCATCTGTCGCTCGGCCAGTGACCCGGGCAGACACAAGGGTTGTGGTAGGATGCGCGCCCACTCCCGGCGGACCACTGGTACGGTGCCCGATCCAGTGCGCAATCCGGGGGTTCACGGCGCGCCCGTAGCTCAGTTGGATAGAGTGCCTGGCTACGAACCAGGAGGTCGGGGGTTCGAATCCCTCCGGGCGCGCCATCGTGTAAAGATTACAGCCCACACATGACCTTCCTTCAGTGCGCAGCACTTTCGGCCGCATTGACTCTGCCTGCGTTTCCCGGCTACGCCGCCGGCAGTGGCGTGCAAGGCGCCCACGGCATCGTGGCGACCATCGATGAGGAGTCGGGCCGCTACGAGGTACGAAGCAACGAGCTCGAGTGGGTGTTCGCGGGCGAGCTCGGCGGCGCTGCAGCGGACGTCAGCGTCAAGGACGGCCAGGACCGGCTGGGTGCTTTCCGTGAGTTGAGTTTTCGTTGGCGGGAGCAGGTGCCGCTGAGCGGCAGCATCCGCACCTATGTCGACCGCCCGGTGCTGCTGTTCGCCATCACTTCGGGCGAACCGGTCTCCGATGCGGCGCTGATCCGTTTTCCGCGGTTTACCAAATTCCCGAAGAATCTGCGTGGCTTCAGTTACGCGAACACTGCGTTCGCTCCTCCGAGCTTTGCGCTCGAGGAGAATGCCACGCCGTGGCTGCTGTACGACGACCAGACGCGTGCCGCGGTGCTGTCGCCCGCCGCGAACTACATGATCGCAAGCATGCGTGGAGACGGGAAGGCCGAGATCGCGAGCGGCCTCAACACAGGCGTCGCCGGTCTGCCCGCCGGCTTCACGCACACGACGCTCATGGTCCTGGGCGTCGGCGTGAATGCGACGTGGGACACCTGGGGCAGTGCGCTCACCGAGCTTCAGGGCACTCAGCGGCCGGCGAACGATGCGGACATCGGCCTGCGCTATCTGGGCTACTGGACCGATAACGGCGCCGAGTACTACTACGATTACGATCACAAGCTCGGTTACGCCGGCACGCTGGAGGCGCTGATGCAGCGTTACCGCGCCGAGGGAATTCCCATTCGGTATCTGCAGCTCGACAGTTGGTGGTACTACAAGACCTTAACGGATCCAACCGGCAAGACCGGCACATCCAAGAACTCCCGTCTGCCGCTCGAGGAATGGAATCGCTACGGCGGACTGGTCAAGTACGAGGCGCACCCGGGCCTCTTCCCCAAGGGTCTCGCGGCATTTCAGAAGACAGTCGGGCTACCGCTCATCACTCACAACCGTTGGATCGATCCCGCCAGCCCGTATCATCAACGTTACCGCATCTCCGGCCTCGCGGCGGTCGATCCTAACTGGTGGCGGGAGATCATCGGTTACCTGTCCTCCGCAAACGTCGTGACCTACGAGCAGGACTGGCTCAATGTCATCTACGAGTACTCGCCCGAGCTCGCCACGAGCGTGCAAGCTGGTGATGCCTTCACCGACGGCATGGCGAGTGCCGCGCAGCAGAAGGGCTTGTCCATGCAGTACTGCATGGCGCTGCCGCGGCACTTTCTTCAGGGCGCGCGCTACGGCAATCTCACGACCATTCGGGTGAGCGGCGACCGCCTCGAACGCTCGAAATGGGACGCGTTCCTTTACACCTCGCGTTTGGCGAGCGCGCTGGGGATCTGGCCGTGGAGCGATGTCTTCATGAGCACGGAGGCGGACAACCTGTTGATCGCGACCCTGTCGGCGGGCATGGTCGGCGTCGGCGATCGCAGCGGCACGGAGCACAAGGAGAATTTGCTGCACGCGGTGCGCTTGGACGGGGTGATCATCAAGCCGGACACGCCGCTGCTGCCGATCGACGCCATGTATACGGCGGGCTCCAAGCGGCCGATGATTGCATCCGCCCACACCGATCACGGCGCATTGCGAACCAGTTATGTCTTCAGTTATGGCCGCGGGTTCGAAGTGGCGAGCGCTGCGTTCACGCCGGCTCAGGTGGGCGTGCCCCGCGACGTCTACGTGTACGACGTCCGGGACCGGAGCGCGCGGCGATTGGGGGCCTCAGAGGCATTCACCTTCGCTGTCGCTCCGAATGGAACCGCGTATTTTGTGGTGACTCCGGTAGCGCGCGCGGGGATCGCCCTCTTCGGTGACGAAGGCAAGTTCGTCCCGGACGGCCGCAAGCGCATCGCCTCCCTCGCCGACGACCCGGACCGGCTGAGCGCCACCGTGACATTCGCGCCGCAGGAGAATGCCGTGCGGCTGTTTGGCTACGCGCCGCGCCGACCGACGGTCACGGCGGTGACGGGGTCCGCGGGTGAAGTCTCGTTTGACAAGCGAACCGGGCGTTTTGCAGTCTCCGTGTCCCCGAGCCCGGAGCAAGTGCACGAGGGCCCCGGCAATGACCTCGTGCATCAGGCGATCATTTCCCTGCAGAGCAGGTGAGCCTCAGGCCGCTGCCCCTCCACAAACCGTACTGCCGCGGGTGATGACTGGCGCGAGCGGGCCGCGTTGCGGGCTCAGGGCTGCTTGTAGATCACGCCGTCCTTCATCACCAAGGAAACGTCCTCGATCGCTTCGATGTGCTGCGTCGGATCGCCCGCAACGGCGATCAGGTCAGCGAGCATGCCGGGCCGGATGCGTCCAAGCTCCGCCTCTTTGCCAAGGATCTTCGCGTTGGTGGCAGTCGCCGCGAGCAGCGCCTGCACGGGCGTCATGCCGTCTCGAACCATCCATTCCAGTTCACGGGAATTTGTGCCGTGAGCGAACACCCCAACATCGCTGCCGCAGCCGATGGTCACGCCGGCTTGCATCGCGAGCTTGAAGGACCGTGCGGCGTGCTGCATATCCTCAGTGACCGGGGTCTTGCCGGGCTCGTAATGCTGGAAGTACTGCGCATAGGCTTCCTGGGCCGTCAGCGTAGGCAAATACGCTACGTGGCGTGCGGCCATCAGCTTGAACACCTCTTCCGTGCCGTCGTAGGCATGCTCGATCGATTCCACGCCGGCCAACACCGCGCGGCGTATCCCTTCGGCAGTGGTGGCGTGAGCCGCCACCGGCCGGCCGGACGTGTGTGCCGCATCCACCAACGCGTTCAGTTCCTCCTGAGTAAAGGTGGGTTGGACCGTGCCATCGGGGCCCCAACGGTAGTCGGCGTAGACCTTGATCCAGTCTGCACCCCGACCGGCCTGCTCACGAACAGCCTTGATGATCTCGGGGATTCCGCTCACCTCCTGCGCACCCTGCGGCGTACAGCAAACGTCTGGCCGGAGGCTGCGCGGCGCAGGCCCGTAAGCGCCGGTCGCGACGATTGCGCGCGTAGCGACGAACAACCGCGGGCCCGGGAGCAGCCCATCCTTGATCGCCTGCTTGAGTGAAACATCGGCGTAGTCGGCACCCTCGGTTCCGAGATCGCGCAGCGTCGTGAACCCCGCGAGCAGCGTCGCCTGGGCTTGGCGTGCAGCACGCAGGGTGCGATAGGGAACAGGTTCTCTGAGGACCTGATCGTCCCACGGGGTTTCGTTGTAGGGGTGCAGGAACAGGTGCGAGTGAATGTCCATGAGCCCGGGCAGCAACGTCGTGCCCGGCAGGTCAAGCACCCGAATGTTCGCCGCCGACTTCATGGTGCTCGCGGGTCCGACCGCCGCGATCCGGTTCCCCTGAACCAACACTACCCAACCAGCGCGGACTTGCTGCTGGTCGGCTGTCCAGACCTGGGCGGGCCGCAGCAACACGGCACCGGCGGTATCGGCTGCGCCGTGGGCGGCACCAGGCAAGGCGGCCACTGCGAGGACGAGTAGGCGCGCAGCGAGCGATGGCATTCGAGCCAAGACGGCCAGTGTCGCCGGAGCCTGGACGCCCAGATCGACGTAATTCTCGAGCAGATTGCGCATCGGATCTCCCGGCGCCGCGAGTGTGCTGGGAGTATTTTAAGCAAGTCACTGCCTGCAACGCTCGGGGTTACCATTGCTCGATATCGCCAAACGGCTGTGAGGCAAAGCCAGCGCGCCATGACGCAGCTCGCCCTGCTTGTCGAAACCTCGCGGAAGACGGCGGCCACCTCGAGCCGCACGGCGAAAGTGACCGAGCTGGCCGCATGCCTGAGGATCCTCGCGCAGGATGAGATCGAAATCGGCGTCGCGTTTCTCACGGGCGAGACGCGCCAGGGAAGAATCGGGGCCAGTTACACGTTGCTGCGCGCCGCGCGCGCGGGTAGCGCCGCCGAGTCTCCGTCGCTCACTCTCTCCGACGTCGACGCCCCCTTCGCGGCATTCTTGGCGGCTCGTGGCTCTGGCTCATCCGCCAGGCGCGCGCCCGTGCTCGGCGCCCTGTTCCTGATTGTCGGCGAGCTGCGCCAGGGCGCGCTTGCCGGCGTAATGCTCGATGCGATTGCGGCCGCTGCCCGGCTGCCTCACAAGGACGTGCGCCGCGCCGCGATGTATGCGGGGGGTCTGGGCCCGGTCGCGCGCCTCGCACTGACGGAAGGAGCCGCCGGGCTCGCACGCTTCCAGCTTCAGACTCTGCATCCCATCGGACCGATGCTCGCTCAGACCGCGGAGGATGTGTCGGCTGCGCTGAGTCAGTTCGGCGAAGCCGCCTTGGAATGGAAGCTCGACGGCGCGCGCATCCAGCTGCACAAGAAGGGCGACGACGTGCGCGCCTATACGCGCAATCTCAATGACGTCAGCGCCGCCATACCGGAGATCATCGAAACCGTTCGCACCTTGCCCGCACGTGAGCTGGTGTTGGACGGAGAGGCGATCGCGCTCGATCCCAGCGGATCGCCGCGGCCGTTCCAGACCACGATGCGCCGCTTCGGCCGCAAGCTCGATGTGGCGTCGCTGCGCGATGAGTTGCCTCTTGCGGCGTTCTTCTTCGACGCTCTTCGGCTCGACGACGCCGTGCTCGCCGAGCGGCCGGCACGCGAGCGCTTCGCGGCGCTGAGCTCGGTGTTGCCGGCTCGACTTCTCATTCCACGGCTCGTCACCAGCAGTCCCGCCGAAGCGCAGTTGTTCGTCGAGGCCGCGCTCGCCCGCGGACACGAGGGCGTGATGGCCAAAGCGCTCGATGCGCCCTACGAAGCGGGCAATCGCGGCGCTTCGTGGCTCAAGATCAAGCCCGCCCGCACGCTCGATCTGGTGGTGCTGGCCGCGGAATGGGGTCACGGCCGCCGCAGGGGCTGGCTCTCGAACCTCCACCTCGGTGCGCGCGATCCGGCGACGGGCCAATTTGTCATGCTCGGCAAGACGTTCAAGGGCATGACGGACCAGATGCTCGCCTGGCAGACGCAGGAATTTCTCGCGCGTGAAATCGGCCGCGACGATTGGACCGTCTACATTCGCCCCGAGCTCGTGGTCGAGATTGCATTCAACAATGTGCAGGCAAGCCCGCAATACCCCGGGGGACTCGCGTTGCGGTTCGCGCGCGTGAAGAGATACCGTCCCGACAAACGGGCCGAACAGGCGGACACCATCGACACTGTCAGAGGCATCTACGCCGCCTGACCACGCCCGGCGTGCGTCAGCTGTCCAGCTCGCGATAGCGACGGAACAGATCCTCGTTGTTGGAGGCGAGCCGGCGTCCCGAAGCCACGTACCGCTTGATTCGCGGCAGCGCGAACACCCGGTCATGCAGCGCGCGCAAGCGCGGACGGGCGCTCAATTCCTTGCGGCTCATCGAGGGGAACGCATAG
>VBNY01000074.1 GCA_005877705.1 Gammaproteobacteria bacterium | reverse complement strand
CAGGGGAACCGCCATTACGGTCGTACACGATAGACCTCGCGGACGACTCGCACACGCGAACGACGAGCGCCGCGACCGACGGCTCGCCGGCGCCGCGGGTCAGCGGCCCGGCGCAGCCGCTGCCGATCCCACCGCCGGCGAACAAGACGCTCGATTTCCCGCCGTCAGTGGGGCCTTCGTCAACACGCGAAGCGCCCGCAGCGGGCGCGGCCCACACCGCGGATGCGGTGCAGCCTCCCGCGTCGGACAAACCGGCGGTCCCGGACAACCCCGCAGTCCCGGACAAACCCAGCGCGCAGCCTCCCGCGGTGACACCACCCCAGGAAACCGAGCATCAGCCGTCGAGCGCGCAACAGCCGACGAACAAGACGCTCGGTTTCCTGGGGACCCCGGCGGACGGCTGGATGGTGCAGCTCGGCAGCTTTGCCCGCCGCGCAAATGCCGATCGCCTGGCGCGCGAGCTCAAGAGAAAGGGATTCCGCGCCGCGGTGTCCGAGAGCAGCGGCGGCGGCCGCAGACTCTATCGAGTGCGCGTGGGGCCGACGGCGGACCGCTCAGGGGCCGAGCAGCTGACCGCAAAACTGCGAGCGGCGGGTCATCCCGGCTCGATCGTCTCGAAGTAGTGACGCGTAGCCTGAGCGGCGGTCCGACCGCTCTTGTACAATCCGCGCCGCACGGACCCCTCGGGCCCCACGATGAACATAACCGACTATCTGGTCATCGCCACCGTCATCATTTCCGCCGCCATCGGATCCCTTCGCGGTTTCCTGCGCGAAGCGGTGGCCGTAGCGACGTGGTTCATTGCGCTGTTCGTCGCTTGGCATTTCTCGGAGCTCATCGAGCCGCATCTGGGCGGGGTGCTGGCCGCCTCGCATATCAAGCCGTGGGCCGCGCGTGTCATTATCGTGGTGTTCGTCCTGCTGGTGGGTGCGGGCATCGGTACGATGGTGGCTCACTACGTGCGTCTGTCCATTTTCAGCGGCATGGACCGCTTCCTCGGTTTCGTTTTCGGCACGGTGCGCGGCCTGGTGCTGCTGGGGGTGTTCGTGATTCTGGGCCAGTTGCTGCGCCTGGACGAGGAGCGCTGGTGGAACCAGTCGCTGCTCATCCCCTACGGAGCGTCCATTGCGAACGGGCTGCGCATGCTGGTCGGTGAGGAACGCGTGCGGCACGCGGGCCGTGTGACGGTGAGGGCCTGAAGGCCAAGGCGGCAAGACATGTGTGGAATCGTCGGCATCGTCGGAGCGAGCGCGGTCAATCAGCGACTCTATGACGCGCTGACGGTCCTGCAGCACCGCGGGCAGGATGCGGCGGGCATCGCCACCACCGGCGACGGTGAGCTCTACGTGCGCAAGGCAAGCGGCCTCGTGCGAGACGTGTTCCAGCAGCATCACATGCTCGAGCTGAAGGGCGACGCGGGGATCGCTCATGTGCGCTACCCGACGGCGGGCTGCGACAGCGCCTCCGAAGCGCAGCCGTTCTACGTGAACGCGCCCTACGGCATCTGCATCGCCCACAACGGTAACCTCACCAACGCGACCGAGCTCGCCGAGATCCTCATCCGTGAGGATCGGCGGCACCTCAACACCACCTCGGATTCCGAGGTGCTGCTGAACGTGTTCGCCTCGGAGCTGCAGCGGATCGGCACGCCGCGGATCACCCCGGCGGACGTGTTTGCGGGGTTGAGCGCCGTGTACCGGCGCTGCCGCGGCGGCTACGCGGTCGTGGCCATGATCATCGGCCACGGCATTCTTGGATTTCGCGATCCGAACGGTATCCGTCCGCTGGTGCTCGGCCAGCGCAACACCCCACGCGGGCCCGAATGGATGCTCGCCTCCGAAAGCGTGGCTCTCGATAGTCTCTCGTTCCGGTTGGTGCGCGACGTGGCCCCCGGCGAAGGGGTGTTCATCGACGAGCAGGGGCGGCTGCATTCCCAACAATGCGTCGCCAGCGTGCGACACACGCCCTGCATCTTCGAGTACGTCTACTTCGCCCGCCCGGACTCCAAGATCGACAACATCTCCGTGTACCGCGCCCGCATGCGCATGGGCGACCGGCTCGCGGACAAAATCCTGCGCGAGCGGCCGAACCACGACATCGACGTCGTGATTCCTATTCCCGACACGAGCCGCACCAGCGCGCTGCAGCTCGCGCAGCGGCTGCGCCTCAAGTACCGCGAAGGATTCATCAAGAACCGCTACATCGGCCGCACGTTCATCATGCCCGGCCAGGAGCAGCGGGAGAAATCCGTGCGCCGCAAGTTGAACGCGATCGACCTCGAGTTCCGCGGCAAGAACGTGCTGCTGGTCGATGACTCCATCGTGCGCGGCACGACCTCGGCGCAGATCATCGAGCTGGCGCGCGAGGCGGGTGCGAGGAAGGTGTATTTCGCCTCCGCCGCCCCTCCGGTACGCTTTCCGAACGTCTACGGCATCGACATGCCGGCGGCGCGCGAGCTCGTCGCAAGCGGGCGCAGCGTGGAGGAGATCGCGCGCTTGATCGGCGCCGATTGGCTCATCTATCAGGATCTCGAGGACCTCATCGCCGCGTGCAAGCACGAGGATGCGCGCATCGAGGAGTTCGACACATCCTGCTTCTCCGGCGAATACGTGACGGGAGATGTCACGCCCGAGTATCTGGAGCGGCTGCTGCTCGAGCGCTCCGACGAGGCGAAAGCACTGCGGCGCGAGCGGCGCAGCAGGCTCAAGGTGATCCGCGGCACCTGAGCACGAGCCACGAGCCCCAGGCAAGTCGTGTGAGCTCGACAGACCCTCGCCGCCAGCTGCTGCTCGAGCTCTTTCAGGACGGCATGAGGCGAGTTGACGGACGCCATTGTGTTCGCCACGCGCTCTCCAGTGCCCCGCAGGCACGCTCCCCGCGCCCAGTGTGGATCGCCGCGATCGGCAAGGCCGCATCCTCCATGGCGCTCGGCGCTCATGATGCGCTGGGCGTCGCGCTCGAGCGCGGGCTGGTGATCACCAAGGATGGGCACGTGCAGCCGGAGCTGTTGGCGTTGTCCGGCGTGGAGATTTACGAAAGCGCCCACCCGGTTCCCGATGATCGGTCCCTCGCGGCGGGCGAGCGCCTGTTGCGCTGGGTCGAGGAGTTGCCGGACGCGGCGGACCCGCTGTTTCTGATCTCCGGAGGCGCTTCGAGCCTCGTGGAGGTGCTGGAGTCGGGCGCCTCCTTCGCCGATCTGGCGCGGGTGACCGCCGGGGGGCTTGCCGCGGGGATCCCGGTTGGCGAGTTGAATGCGCGCCGCGCCCGCCTGTCGCGCATCAAGGGAGGGCGGCTCACCGCCCGCCTCGGTGCGCGCCCTGCGCGGGCATTGTTTCTTTCGGATGTTCCTGGCGATGACCCCGCCGTCATCGGTTCGGGGTTGCTGGGACCTTGCGCCGATACGGCTGATCGGGTCGAGCGCGTGGTGCTGGCGTCGATCGATCACGCCCGCGAGGGGGTCGCAGCGGCGGCGGCGCAACTCGGGCTCGAGGTGTACGCGTGCCCGCGACGTTTCGACGACGACGCCCTGCGGCTTGCGGTGCGCTTCACGCACGAGCTGCGCCTCGGTACGGCGCAAGTGCAGGTATGGGGCGGCGAATCGACCGTGAAGTTACCGGAGAGCCCCGGCCGCGGTGGACGCAATCAGCACCTCGCGCTGGCCGCGGCGAGACTGATCGCGGGGCAATCCGATCTGTTGCTGCTTGCCGCGGGCACGGACGGGACGGACGGTGTAACCGACGATGCCGGCGCGCTGGTTGACGCCGAAACCTGCGCGCGCCTGGCGCTTGCCGAGCTCGATGCCGATGAGTGTTTGCGCCGAGCGGATTCCGGCACGGCCCTCGCCGCCGCCGGCGATCTCATTCACACGGGTCCGACCGGGACGAATGTCGGCGATCTTGTGATCGGCATCAAACTATCCGCACAGACTGCCCGCGCCTTGCCGGATCGCCGTGGCGGCACGCCCGCGCGCGTGCTGTAATGACGGCAGTCGCGCCCGCGCCTCTCGCGAGCCGGCTTTCCCCGATGCGCTTGCTGCTGATCGAAATAGACGCTCGCCGTTGTGCGCAGATCCAGCATCGGGTCGTGTCATGGCGGCCCGAGGCGGAGCTGGTCGTGCGCAACCCGATGCTGCAGGGCCAGCTCGCCCCCGAGTTTCTGGCCCAGGGCTTTGATGCCGTACTGCTGGCTCACGTGTGGCCCGGCGGCAGCGGTCTCGCGTGGGCGAAGGTACTGGCCGGCAGAGCGGGCTTCGCGCCCATCGTGCTCCTCAGTGAGCGGGCTGCCGACGTTGCGGCGCACCCGCCTGTCGCTCCCGGCATACATATCGTGGCCCGCGACGAGATCGATCAGGACAGGTTCCTGCAGGTGCTGGACGCCGCGCAGCACCGGCAGTCAGTCGCGCGCGCGGTGGCGAGCGCCGGCCGCGATGCGCAGCGCTTCGGCGGCGCCTTCATCCGCGGCTATCGCTGCATCCGGCGCCTCGCCGCCGGACCGGTGTCCGATCTGTATCTCGCGGAAAGCGCGCTGGCGGGCACACTGGTGGCGCTCAAAGTGGCGCGCGACCTGCACCACGAGCAGGCTGAGCTCGACGATTCGTTCCGGCGCTTCCTGCAGGAATACGAGATCGTGCAACGCATACGCAGCCCGCGCGTCGTGCGGCTCTACGATCTCGGCGTGAGCGATGAGCATGCCTGGCTGGTGATGGAGTATTTCCGCGGCGGCGACCTGCGCAGACGGATGCGCGCACGCATCGCGAGCCGCAAGGCGCTGCGGCTGACGATTGCGATCGCCCGCGCCCTGGAAGAGGTGCACGCGGCCGGCGTGCTGCATCGGGACCTGAAACCGGGCAACGTCATGTTCCGCGACGACGACGACATCGCGCTGATCGATTTCGGGCTGTCGAAGGATGCGGGCCTGGATCTCGATCTGACCGACCGCGGCCTGATTTTCGGCACCCCGCACTACATGAGCCCGGAA
>VBNY01000073.1 GCA_005877705.1 Gammaproteobacteria bacterium | reverse complement strand
GCCTTGTAGGCGTCGGCTTCATCGATCTGGCCGATGCGCTGGCCTGCGGTCTTTGCCTCGCCGAGGTGCGCATCGAGCGCAGTGAGTTGTCCCGCAATCGGCGCCTTCACCAACAGGCCCTGGAGCGTCTCGGCGGCCACGTCGAGGTCGGCGCGGGTCTTGCCGATCGTATCGCGGAGCTGAGCGACCTGTTGGCTCTGGAACTTCCTGTCCACCGCCTGCGCTTCGCGCATGGATGTTTCGAGCTGTCGATACCGCTCGAGATCGTTGCTCAGCTCCGCGATCTCCGATTCGGAAACGGCCCCCGAGGCACGCAATAGCTCGCGTCGGCGCAGCCGTTCCGAGATCTGCTTGATCTGCGCGCCGGCGTCGATCAGGTCGCGCTCGTGTGCCAGCCGCGCCTGCTCGAATGACAGCAGGGTGGAGTTCAGCCGGTCGAGCTGCTCCATCAGCTGCGCCTGACGACCCAGCACTTCAAGCTGCAGATTGGTGTTCTTCAGGCGCACCAGTGGCTGCCCGCGCTCCACGTGCGCACCCTCTTCGACCATTACCTCGGCGACCTGTCCGCCCTCCACAGCGTCCAGATACGCCGTATTGCGGGGCGCGACGCTTGCCGTAGCGGGAATATATTCAACGAACATGCCGGTCTTGACCGTGGAGATCACTACCCGCTCGCTCGGCACTACGAGGGTGCGCGATAGCCCGAAGCGCATGTAACCGGCAGCTGCAGTTGCGAGCAGCACCGTCACACCCAGACCGAGCAATATTATGTGCCGTATCCTGGAACGCGGCTCGACGCGCCGGTCCATGGCGGTGAGCACAGGCCCGTCCTCGAGAATCACCGCCGTTTTGCGCCGGGGCCGTCCCACGTTCAGCTGCATCACAGTATTATTGACGTACTACAGTAAGCACATTAGTATAGCGGAATGCTGCCGCAGTCAAGCTATTCCCGTCGCCGTTCGCAACCACGTGTGCCGAACGCGGTGAGCGCGTGAGAAAACGTCCACACAAGTGGAAGGACGAGCAGTCCATCTATCGCCAGCTCATGGACGAGGTCATAGCCGGCATCCTGGACCGTAGCTACGTCGAAGGTGAGATGTTGCCTTCGGTGCGCAAACTCGCCGAGCTCTACGGTGTCAACCCCTTGACGGCAGCCAAGGCCTATCGCGAGCTGCAGCGCGAAGGCCTTGTGGAGACGCTGCGCGGTGAAGGCCTCATCGTCAGAAAGGGGGTTCGCGAAGGACTCATCAAGCGCGAGCGCACGAAGTTTTTGCGGGAAGAGTGGCCGCCGTTGCGCGCCAAGCTGGCGCGGATGGAAGTCGATCTCAAGCTCCTGCTTGCCACGGCGGACGACTGACCACGATCTATCGGCCTTGAGCGCTTTGAGCTGCGTTCAAACTTTCGAAGGGTGAGCTCGAAAACTGGCGATCACAGGCTGTGACGTCCAGTCCATCCGTCACTCGACGACCAGCTTGTAGCCTGCGCCGGATGCGGTCTGCAGCAGCTGGGGCGCCGCCGGATCGGCTTCGATTTTCTGCCGCAGCCGGTGCACGAGTTGCTTCAGAAGCTGGCGGTCGCCCGAATTGCGATGTCCCCACACCTGGATCAACAGTCGATCCGAGCTCACCGTATGTCCGGCGTTCGCCAGCAGCATCTGCAGCAGGCGCAGCTCGAGCTTCGTCAGCCGCACGGGCTCGGCCTCTGCGATCCGGACCGTGTGCTCTTCGATGTCGAGGGTCACGCGCCCGGCAGCGAGCGGCGCCGTGTTTTCCATTCCGGCGCGACGCAGCAGCGCCTTGACGCGGGCCAGCAGGGTCCGCGGACTGAAGGGCTTCGTGAGATAGTCGTCCGCCCCGAGCTCGAGCGCCCGCACGAGATCCTCTTCCTCGCCGCGGACGGTCAACATGATGACCGGAACGCGCGAGCGCTTGCGGATGGCCTCGCAGACCTGAAAGCCGCTCGCTCCGGGCATGTTGATGTCGAGCACCACCAGATCGGGTGATTCCGCCTCGAACGTGCGCAGCGCGCCCGGTCCATCGCCAGACTTCACGACGAGGTAGCCTGCGTGGCTGAGCGTGAACCCGATGAGCTCGCGCAGATCGCGATCGTCGTCGGCGACCAACATCTTCATACAAGGCTCCGCTGCAACGGCTGCGTCGCACCCACGGGCAATGTGATGGTGAACCTGGTGCGCCCCTGCTCCGTGCGCACCAAGGCGATGGTGCCCGCATGCCGGTCTATGATCGACTTCACGATCCACAGGCCGAGACCCAGGCCGCCGGGCTCCGGCTCCTCCTCGGCGCCGCGCCGGAAGCGCGCAAAGATCGCGTCGCTGTCCGCTGCAGCCGGGCCTGGGCCTTCGTCCTCCACCCACGCGACGATGTGACCGGCACTGGCCTCGGCACCGATACGCACGACGCTGCCGTCGGGAGCGAATTTGGTGGCGTTCGCGAGCAGATTGACGAACACCTGCGTCAGGCGCGGCTTGTCACCATCCAGGAGCGGCAAATCATCAGGCAGCGTCACCTCCAGAGTCTGCCGGCGCAGCGCGAGCAGCGAGCCGACGAGCGCCTGCGCGTCCGTCACGACTTCGGCGAGCTCGACGCTCTGGCGCCGTACGCTCAGCTGACCTGACTCGATGCGCACGCTTTCAAGCAGATTGTCGATGAGTCGCGTGAGGCGCAGCGTGCCGCGCTCGAGCGACATGACCAGCTCCTTCTGCTGCGCCGGTTGCAGCGTCTCCATGCCCTCCAGCAGCAGCTCGATGGAGGCGAGCTGCGCGGCCAGCGGTGTGCGGAACTCGTGTGAGATGTTGGCGAGCACGGAATCGCGCGCGCGCCGCACGGCCTCGAGCTCCGTCTCGTCCCGGATCACCTGCACCTGCAACCCATCGACCACCCCGGAGCTCGTAATCACGGTCGTGCGCGGGTCGGCTTGCAGGACTTGCAGATGTTCGACCGCCTTGCCGCTGCCTTCGGTCCGCGCTTGCAGTATGGGACAGCGATGGTCGCACGGGCGTTGGCCATCTTCGCCGCGCGGCTTGAGCACGTCACCGCAGAATCGGCCCACCGCCTGTTCCGGGGTAACGCCGAGCAGCCGCGCGGCCTGCGGGTTGAGATAACGGATCGTCCGATCCCTGTCGACGGCATAGACGCCTTCGACGATACCGCCAAGCACGGCCTGCGCCTCTGCTTCGCGCCTGCGCAGCGTGCCTGTCAGGTCAATGAGGTTGCGGCGCATGTCCTCCATCGTGCGGGCGAGGGCGCCGACCTCGGCCGCGCCGCCGGGCGGGATGGACGTGGAGAAGTCCCCCTGGCCCAGCCGCAAGGCGGCCTCCGTGAGAGCTTTCACAGGGCCTGCGACCAGCTCGCTCAGAATCACCCCGGCGAACACCGCGAGCGCCGCCAGGATCAGCGCCGTCACCAGCAGCTTGCGGATCAGGCGGCCCGCGGACGTATCGATCGCCGTCGTCGGCAGGTGCGCCTCGATGAGCGCGATCGCCTCGCCCGTCGAGGCGAACACCGGAACGCTCGACGCATACACACCTTGCGCGTCGATGCGCTGCACCGCGGAGCGTCCGTCGGCCAGTGCCGCAGAGTAAAGCGACGTAAACGCGTTCACCGGATCATTGGTGAACGAGCGGTAGTCGACGAGTCTGATCTCCAGGTCGACATGCTGGGTCAGAATCCGCGCGAGCTTGTCGTTCAGCAACCGCACGACGTAGACACGCGAGTCCTCGACGTCCCCCAGCCGGGCCGATGCGCCCAGGACGGGTACGCGCATGTTCGCCGGCAACGCCATGAACGTCGGCCCCTGCTCGGTGCCCGCCGTAATGACTCCCTCCCAGTCGAGTGTTGGTCCGCTCTGCGCGATGAGCTGCGTACCCGAGACGAGCGCACAGGCCTCGACACCGCTGGTCTCGCAGAAGCGGCGCAGGGACAGCGGGATTGCATCCGTGCGGCCTTCCGACAGCAGTCTCTGCAGCGTCGGCCGCTCAGCCAGCACGCGCGCCGCCGTGACCGTATCCTCACCCATGCGCCGCAATTCCTCGCGCGCCATCGCACCCGCCAGCTGCACGCGCGCCTTGCCTTGCTCGTCCGCGAGGTCGTGCAGCATTCCGATGGCGGAATAGCAGATCCCGCCGCCCACCAGCAGGACGATGGCCACGTGAATGGCGACCATCCACCAGCCGAGGCTGGTCTTGGCCGGATCGGGCCACAGCGCGCTCCACAGGCCTCTGATGCGCTCGAGCATCGGATCATCGCCGCCGGTAGCCCGTACGCTCCACCAGGGTCTTGACGACCAGCGTCATGACAGCGAGCAGCGTGAGCAGCGAGGCCGCCGCGAAGGCGCCGACGAAGTTGTACTCGTTATAGAGGATCTCGATGTGCAGGGGCATGGTATTGGTGAGCCCGCGGATGTGGCCGGACACCACCGATACGGCGCCGAACTCGCCCATCGCGCGCGCATTGCACAGAATCACCCCATACACGAGCCCCCAGCGGATCTTCGGCAGCGTGACCTGGAAGAAGGTCATCCACGCGCCCGCGCCCAGGGTGATCGCGGCCTCCTCTTCGTCGTTGCCCAGCTGCTGCATCAGCGGGATGAGCTCGCGCGCCACGTGCGGCAACGGCACGAACATGGTCGCGAGGATGATCCCCGGCAGGGCGAAGATGACGCTGATGTCGTGCTCCTGGAGCCACACTCCGAACCAGCCGTGCAGGCCGAACAGTAACACGAAGATCATGCCGGAGATCACCGGGGACACCGCCAGCGGCAGATCGATGAGCGTGATCAGAAAGCTCTTGCCGCGGAATTCGAACTTGGCGGTGGCCCAGGACGCCGCCAGGCCGAACAGTGTGTTGAGCGGCACTACGACCAGGGCTGTCGTCAGTGTGAGCCGGATCGCCGCGGCGGTGTCGGGATCGGCGAAGCTGCGCAAATAAGCGCGCGTGCCTTTCTG